>NZ_JAUYGL010000010.1 GCF_030689745.1 Devosia sp. | reverse complement strand
GCCCGGCACAATCTGCGGACTGACGCGGATACCCGGCGTTTCCTGCCCATTGATGGTCCGGTGCAGCAGTCCCATGAATTGCGACTTGCCCGTGCCATTGCGACCCAGGACCACCAATCGGTCGCCTTGAAACACATGCAGTTTGTCTATGACAAACAGCTTTTCACCCACCGGATTGCTCACCGTCACATTGTCGAAGGCCAGCATTACCCTGGTTTGTGCGCCGCTATTGCCCAGCCGGATCTCGCCGTTGCGGTCCTTGTGGACCGAGCGGACAGTGCTCTCAATCTTTTCGGCCCGTTCCCGCAAATATTTGGATTTGACGACCAGCAGGTCACTACCCGAATTGATGCCGATATTGGTCAGCTTCGCCGCTTGCTTGCGCAGCTTGCTGACTTCCTTGAGGTCACGCTCGCGTTTGAGCTCGGCCGCCTCGTCCAACTCGGCCAATGCCAGGCGGGCCTTGCTGTACGGCAGGGCGAAAAGCGGCGAGACCTCGGGCCGCAGGAACAGGGTCCGCGTCGTCGTGGCGTCGAGAAACTGCCGGTCGTGACTGGCGATCACCACCGGAATATTGCGCGCAGCCTGATTGATCCAGTTTTCCAGTTGGAACAGCTTGCCCAGATCCAGGTGATTGGTCGGCTCATCCAGCAGTAGGGCATCGGGCTGCAGCACCCAGCATTGCGCAATCAGGGCAATGCGTTGCCAGCCGCCACTGAGCTGGCTGAGCGGACGATGCCGCAAGGCCTCTGGGGTCTCGAACTCATCAAGCACAACATCGACGCGCCAGCTCTCACTGGCTCGCTCGGCCTCCGGCAACGCTGCCAGCACCATCTCATACAGGGTCAGCCCCATACTGGCCGGCGGCATGTCCTGTTCGACATAGCCCACCTGCAGGCCGCGCGAGCGCACCAATTCGCCTGTGCTCAGTTCACCCTGTCCGGCCATGGCCCGCAACAGGGTTGTCTTGCCCCGGCCATTACCGGCCACCAGACCAACACGGTCGCCTGCGCCGATCACGAAATTCAGGTTGGAAAATAGAGTGTCGCTGGCCACAAGGCCGGCATTGCGGAGGCTGATCGAACCCATTTTGGTATCTCACTGGAGCGGCGTCGCGAGAAAAAGCGCGCCAAATGCCATCAGACAGCGGTCAGACGACCGCCATGAAGGGCAAACCAGATTTGGGGGATATCGAAAAGCGTCCGAACCAGATCCTGGTCAGCCCTGCAGCTGCTGCCACAGGGCGAAGACGGGGCCACACTGTCGGTGACGCTCAATAACGGTCATGCAGCCCTCCTTCTGTTTGATGTGAATCTCAGAACGGTCATCAAAATAGCCTTGCCGGCCGCGAAAATCAATTCGCTGCCGATCAGACCAGATAAAACAAGGCGGAGACTACAAAAATCGCCCCAAAACGCGGGACAGAGAGCTTGGCCAGCCGGTACGCAATACCAATAAACCCGGCTTGCGGCCAAACGCCTATAGCAACCGAACCAGCCGAATTCTGAAACGCAGAACTTAGACCTCGAGTGGCTCGCATACGGACACTCCAAACAAAAACCGTATGACGATTGATCTAGCAGTGTGCGCTTAAGAAAGTGCTCTCAAGAAGCAAACACGGGGTAAACTTGGCGCCCGATTCCGGGACAGAGCTGTCCCGATCTGAGCTGTCAGCGCGCAGGGCGCAGCCTTGTCCGGCTCTCGATACGGGCAGAACAATAATTGAAATCAAGCAGATAGACCCAATCACCCTTGCTCGCGCGCACCTCGATGTGCTTCTGATTGGGCACGTTGAGATAGATATCGCGATAACCCAGTTCCGCCACCGCCTGACGAATTTGGAAATCGTTGAGGCAAGAGATGCGCTCGGGGAAAAAGTCCGACCGCTGGTCACCATAAAATATCCCGAAGCGCTGTGCCTGCGCGGGTCCTACCAGACCAACGCCCAGCGTCAGCGCCACCACCACTACCGCCGCAAATGGTCTCATGACCGTCTCCTTGCTGCGCCCGTGGGCGCCCTCAATTGCCAAAATTGAACTGGAATCCGAACCCACCATTGGTGAGGCCGCCGCCATCGAACCCGCCATTGTAGAAGTCGTCGCGGCGGCCGCCGCCAAAAGCCCGTCCGGTCCGCTGCACCTGGTCGACTTGCCCGGTGCACTTGTCAACGCGCATGGCATAGATCCAGTTGCCCCTGGTGGCCTCTACCTCCACCCGGTTACGGCGCAATTCCCGGACAATCTCGACGCGGTTATAGCCATAGCCGTTGATGGCACGCGCCACGTCCCGATTGGTCAGGCAGCGCTGGCGATAGTCATCATCCCAGCCGGTACGCCGGTCGTGACGCTGCCCGCCAAAGTTCTGGCTGGCGCCGCCCGTGTTGAATTCTATGCTGAACCCCGTCGATCCGCTCTGGGCAAAGACCGGGGCGGCCATCAGGCTTGATGCGCCCAGCGCCATGGCCAGCACGGCGGCGCGCGTGAAAGACTTGAAGGCGGTGCCGTTGAAAGCCATGTGGATAATCCTTGAACCAGTGTCTGGGTGACTTGACGTCATTGCACCCGGTCTAGTCCCCTGCCCTTGAACCGAACCAGAACTATGCGTTCATCGGCGGTTCAGCTTCGTGGGCAAATCAGGGCGGCCCCGGCGCCGGCGCCTCATGCCGACCCGGCCCCCGGATATGATAGAACTCAAGAACGCCTGATTCGGGCACCAGAGACGGACCGTGCATGTCGCAAGCAGAAGACCTTTTCGGCGCAGCTGACCCTGCAACCAGTCAGCCCCAGGCCACCAGGCCGGCCCCTGAAACGCCAATTGTCACCCCGACGACGGGTTCCTATTCGGCTGCTGATATTGAAGTTCTCGAGGGCCTTGAGCCCGTGCGGCGTCGCCCCGGCATGTATATTGGCGGCACCGACGCCAATGCCCTGCACCACCTGTTTGCCGAAGTCATCGACAACTCGATGGATGAAGCCATTGCCGGCCACGCCAGCCGCATCGAGGTGCATCTGGGCGCCGATGGGTACCTCACCATCACCGATAACGGCCGCGGCATTCCCGTGGAAAACCACCCCAAATATCCCGGTCGTTCGACGCTCGAGATCGTCCACACCGTGCTCCATGCCGGTGGCAAGTTCGACTCCAAGGCCTATGAAACGTCGGGCGGCCTGCATGGCGTCGGCATTTCTGTGGTCAACGCGCTGTCCGACGACATGGTTGTCGAGGTGGCGCGCGAGCAGCAGCTCTACAGACTGCAGTTTTCCCGCGGCATACCGGTCGGCGGGATCCAGCCGATGGGCCGCGTCAACAATCGACGTGGCACCACCACACGGTTCCATCCCGACCCGCAGATCTTTGGCGAGACGGCACATTTCTCCGCCGCGCGCCTGTTCCGCATGACGCGGGCCAAGGCCTATCTGTTTGCTGGCGTCGAACTGCGCTGGAGTTGCGACGAGACCCTGGTCACCGATGATGCCCCGGCCAAGGCGGTGTTCCACTATCCGAACGGGCTCAAGGATTTCATGACCGCGCGCATCGAGGGCGAAACGCGCATTGTCGACGACCTGTTCGCAGGCAGCCACGGCAAGCCGGGTACGCAGGGCGCCGTCGAATGGGCGATTGCCTGGACCCTGGGCGATGGCGGCGTGTCATCCTATTGCAACACCGTGCCAACGCGTGACGGCGGCACCCATGAAGCGGGCCTGCGCTCGGCATTGCTGCGCGGCATCAAGAATTATGCAGACCTGACCAAGAACAAGGCTGCCGCCAATCTGACCGCCGAGGACATTTTCTCGCAGTGCAACGCCATGTTGTCGGTGTTTGTGCGCGAGCCCGAATTCGTCGGCCAGACCAAGGACAAGCTGGCCTCCAGCGAAGCCACGCGCATCGTCGACACCGCCATTCGTGACGCCTTTGACCACTGGCTGGCCGCCTCGCCCAACCAGGCCGGCAAGCTGCTCGACTGGGCTGTAGAGCGCGCCGATGAGCGCATGCGTCGCCGCAAGGAAAAAGAGATCGACCGCGCCAGTGCGACGCGCAAACTGCGCCTGCCCGGTAAGCTGGCTGACTGCACCCAGACCGCCGCGCAGGGCGCCGAGCTGTTCATTGTCGAAGGCGACTCCGCTGGTGGCAGCGCCAAGCAGGCGCGCAGCCGAGCCAGCCAAGCCGTGCTGCCGCTGCGCGGCAAGATCCTCAACGTGGCCGGCGCCAGTCGCGAGAAGATGGCCGCCAGTCAGTTGATTTCCGACATGATCCAGGCTCTGGGCTGCGGCACCCGCGATCGCTATCGCGAGGAGGATTTGCGCTACGACAAGATCATCATCATGACCGACGCTGACGTGGACGGTGCCCATATCGCTGCACTGCTGATGACGTTCTTCTTTCAGGAAATGCCCAAGCTGATCGACGGCGGGCACCTGTTCCTGGCATTGCCGCCGCTCTATCGTATCAGCCAGGGCGGCAAGACCCTCTATGCCCGCGATGACGCGCATCGCCTCGAGCTGATGGAAACCGAGTTCACCGGCAAGGGCAAAGTCGACGTCACGCGCTTCAAGGGCCTCGGTGAGATGCCATTCGCCCATTTGCGCGAGACCACCATGTCGCCAAAGAGTCGCACCCTGTTGCAGGTCAAGGTCCGTGACGATCTGGACGCTACCCGCATCAGCGTTGATCGGCTGATGGGCACCAAGCCGGAAGCCCGGTTTGATTTCATTCAGGAAAATGCGGCCTTCGTCACCGATCTCGATATTTAGCGAATCTGTTGCCGCGATTGTGACATGGACAACAGCCTTGGCCGAATTGACGGGGTCGATGTAGATGCCAATTAAGGCTAACCGGCGCAACACCGTTGACAGACAAGGCCTTTGCGCTATGGTCCGCGCCGCTGGGGCAAAGTTTTTGGGGCCTGTCACATAGACAATGCCCGCCCTTGCTATAGTGCCTCAGGGCCACTCCGTCGAACATGCACCTGGTGCATCCCGTCCGGTGGCCATCCCAGTTGTGGATGCGTCTCGCAGCCGCGGTCCTGCACCCCAACTGACCACCCCGGCGCACCGTTCGAATGTCTCGAACTGGATCTGGCCCCGGGCGACGCCTCAGACGTGGATTACCCAATTTGACTGACGATTTTTCCGAGCTCGGACTGTCCACCAAAGTAACCGATGCAGTTGCCGCTGCAGGCTACACCAAGCCGACCGAGATTCAGGCCCAGGCAATTCCTCATGTCCTGCAAAAGAAGGACATTATCGGCATCGCCCAGACCGGCACCGGCAAGACGGCGTCGTTCGTGCTGCCCATGCTGACGCTGCTGGAAAACGGCCGCGCCCGGGCGCGCATGCCCCGCACTCTCATTCTCGAACCAACGCGCGAACTCGCAGCGCAGGTCTCCGAGAATTTTGAAAAATACGGCAAGAACCACCGCATCTCGATGGCCCTGATCATCGGCGGCGTGTCCTTCGAAGAACAGAACAAGAAGCTTGATCGCGGCGTAGACGTGCTGATCGCCACCCCCGGCCGCCTGCTCGACCAGATCGAGCGCGGCAAGATCATGCTCAACGGCGTCGAGATCCTGGTGATCGACGAAGCCGACCGCATGCTCGACATGGGCTTCATTGATGACATTGAAAGAATTTGCGGCCGTCTGCCGCCCCGGCGCCAGACCATGCTGTTCTCGGCAACCATGTCCAAAGAGATTGAACGGCTGACCAAGAAGTTCCTCAAGGACCCGGTCCATATCCAGTCTTCCAGCCAGAGCTCAACGGCCGAAACCATTGATCAGAAGCTGGTCCGTGTGGGCTCCAAGCCCGACGAGAAGCGCGCCGCCCTGCGCGAGCGCATCACTGCGGCTGACGGCCTGACCAACGCTATTATTTTCTGCAATCGCAAACGTGACGTCGCCACACTGGCCCGCTCGCTGGAACGCCATGGCTTCAGTGCTGGTGCGCTGCATGGCGATATGGACCAGAAGAGCCGCACCGAAACGCTCGACGCCTTCAAGAACAATCGTTTGACGCTGCTGGTCGCCAGCGACGTTGCCGCCCGCGGCCTGGATATCCCCGCCGTGAGCCACGTCTTCAACTTTGACGTGCCCGTGCACGCCGAAGATTATGTGCACCGGATTGGCCGCACCGGTCGCGCCGGTCGTTCCGGGGTGGCCTACACGCTGGTATCGCCCGCCGACGGCAAGCATCTCGATGCCATTCTCAAGCTGATCCACATGCCCATCGAATACCTGGACACCGGTAAGCGTACTGCACCGGCCCCCGCCGACTCCGAAACCACCGAAGCTGGCGAGGAGCGTTCCGCTCGTCCCGCCCGCTCACGTCGCGGTGGCCCACGGACGCGGCCCCCAGCCGAGACCACTACGCCTGCCAAGGCTGGGTCTGCCGATGCCGCGCCCGCCAAGTCTGCGCCCGCCAAGTCGGCGCCGGCTGCCGCCGCGGCAGCAGATTCCGAAGCGGGCGACGCCCGTCCAGCGCGCTCGCGTCGCGGTGGTCCACGCACCCGCCCACAAGCCGAAGCTGTGGCGCCAGCAGCAGCCGCACCGGCTGCGCCTGAAGCTGAGGGCAAA
>NZ_JAUYGL010000004.1 GCF_030689745.1 Devosia sp. | reverse complement strand
CGAAGCGGTGTGGTCGGGGCATCGTGTGAGAAGCTGGCCATGGAAAGTTCCTCTTGTTGAAAGGAACTCCATGGTCAGGCAACACCAGCGACGTGCCTAGAACATCAGATAATCACACCAGCCTCACCGCGAGCACCCTCCCGCGAAGCGGGTTCGTGCATGGAGGCGCAAAGCGGCCGACTTTTTTGTCGACCGTTTGCCATTCAGCATGTCAGGCATCGGTTAGGCTGCTGCTTGCGCGCTAGAGCCCCGTCACCGGACAAACTGAACTGTGATCACCTTAAGCGGGCCTCTATCTTTCCGAGACGATGGGGCAGGGCTGTCCGCTTGATTATCTCACCCTGACCGGATAGCGCGTACGCAATACTCAACGCGCCAGTCGAATGTGGCGCCGAAAACTGAAAATTTCCTCAACGAGACAGGAACAAGGCATGGAAACCACCACGATTGAATCGCGCAGCGACTTTGCCCAATGGGCCATTGAACGCGCCCGCGCAATCGTTGCTGATCAGGCAGGCGATCTGGCGGTCGCCGCCCGAGATGGCAATGACGAGGAGATCGCCAGAACCGCGAATGCGCTCGGCCAGGCTATTACCGAAGCTCTGATCGAGGTGTTCGACGGCCTAATTCCTGACGAGTAATTGCATTCGACAAAATACGAGTGGACCCATTCAAACGGCAGGCTCAGTCAATATTCGTCGTTCATCAGCAAACTATCCTACCAGCTTCCGGTCATCCGTTGCCCTTTCGTGCATACTTGCATGCGCGATAGGGGATGAGCCGGGCTTCGCGCCGCTCACCAGGATCGGCGCACATGCCACCATTCTCGAAATGAATGGCGACAGCTGTCGTTACGCTCAAAGCCTTGCCCGAAACGCCGACTGACATCCTCTCACTTAGTCACGGCGAGGATGCAAGACCCAGCCGGGCTACTCCATCCCGGCGGTTTTATGCGTGCACAAGAATGGTTGGCTTCTGAATGTTGACGTGCGGCTTACCAAATCGAATTCCCTGAGGCACTAAGCCCGTTCCAACTCAGTTGTTGTTGTTCGAATGAGGTCCATTGCGGACTCCATCACGAGAATAGGCAGCCCGTATCCTTCATCTTGCGGAAACCAGACAAGCCCCGTTGGTAGGTCTGCGCTTTCCACAAGCCGGGATGATAGATCGGAATAGTCGGTAAGCTGTGCGCTCCACGCCCTCATTACGCCGTATGCGGTTTCCCCTTCAGTCGTTGTCTTGAACGCGATGCTGTGCTGACCTATGCCACGGAGGATCCAGTCATAAACATATCTCACGTATATTTCTGCGCCACTAGCATCGGTTTTGCACGTGATGTACGGCTCGAACGATTGGTAGTCTGGTCCGTCGATATACCAGCGCCCCCACACGCGAATTTCCCGAAACCGACTGAGATCGTCAGAGACTTCATCGCGAAGAATAAACCCTTCCTTTTCGAAAAGGTCATGGATCGGATGATCAGCAGGAGCCGGCAAATCGTTTATCGTGATCCTCAGACTGCCAGTCGTCATCATGACGATTACATTGTCGCCGGGTAGAAGCAGTCTCCCTGTGTATGTCATGTCCGGCCCCGGATGTGACGCTCTCGCATTGTTAAAAGTGCTTGTAAATTGGGGCAGATCATAAATAAACATTCTAAATTCCTTTTCTACTTATTTTATATATTGTACATTTATATTATAGATTAGTCAATCTATAATTTGTTTATTATAGCAACACACTAGTTAGCCTCTATAGTATTTCAATAATACATTTCTCCTGTTTGCTAAATTTAATAATGCGTAATATTGGCGTGGCAACATCCAATTTTGGAATCCTGCGTGCTTGGATTTTGGCCCCACAGGTATCAACCGGGCACGCGCAGGTGGAAATGCTGAGTGACGTGGCTGAAGAAGAGCAGGGGGAGATCGCTCTTTGCGCACTTCCAGGCTCGATTTGCTCGCAGGCATTTTTCAAACAGTTCAACGGTCACCGCCATATCTCCCTCCGCGGACCGAAGAACAGCCATGGCTTTATCCCATGCCTCCTTTGCCTGAACGAAAGAACAGTCTGCGCGTCAGCAGTCTGATCGCGCCGGTCACGAAGACCATGGTGATTGCTTAACGCAGGCTGTGCTTGGACCCATTCGGATTTCCAGCGCCGCAATCGGGCATCCTCAAATCTGCGATTCACAATTCGAAAGAATCGATTCAATTTCATGGTGTAACGGGGGGAATACAGGATATGAACAACAACTTGGGCCGCATGGCATTGAGGAATGAGAGCCAGAATTGCACTCAAGGCAGTCAATTGAGTGATAGCCAACAGTGTCACCATGGCAATCGACGCCAACACGCTGACTCAGACGACAAAGGCCAAAGCGACCGATGGTGCAGTGCGTTGCACTCGTGGTCTCGGCCAGAGCCAAGATGGTCGGTTTTTCGCCGCCATAGCCGCCTTGTCTTCGAAACCCACGACGATCTCGTCGCGCGCCCTGTCACGATGTTCCTTCAGTCGCATCGCACCTGATTGGCTGATGTCCCTTGCAGGCATACTGGCCTTCACTCGTCTCTCGTAGGGTGGTCATCAGCGCCCCCACCACGAAGGCATGCTTGCAGCGTTTCAGCAAACGCCGTTTCCATAAGAATCGCGGATTGCTCATGTTGAATCGAATTTCGCGCAATCGGAATCGCGGCAGCGTAAATTGAGATAAATCGAGTTGATTGGCCCGCAACTCGATCCGATGCGGCTTCAATCAAGTCAATGTGAACCGACTTGCAGGCATGGTGTTCCCAATCAGATGGCTTTGCCAGCACGGTGCATTCAATTTATCGACACTTCTGCTTCGCTGGTTGGCGCGGATTGCGTCGCTAGACTCTAGACGCGCACGGACTGTAAGTGCGTGGTTCGCCTCGGAGCCAAGCGCAACCACCGTTCGCACAGGAATGGGTAATTGGGCCTTCCGAATCGATAATCGGTAATCCCGAATCGAAGGAAGCAAATTCAGAATCGCCCTTCGGTAACCGAGAATCGATCTCTGTGGTGTCAGAAACGAATTTCAGGAATCCTGAATCGAAATGGAAAGAGTAGGAACCGATCTTCGGGTTTCCTGAAACAGGATTTCTGAATGCAGAATCGAAGAACTGGAGATCGGAATCGGGCCGGCGCCCCAAAGAATCGCCGTTTCAAAGCCGGGTTTCGACATCCTCATCACCTTGGCCATCAAGGCGAATGCCCAACAGTTGCCGCACCTCTTCCCCTGACATAATGCCCGCATGATTGAGACGGCTGGCAAGCGCCATCAGCTTTGAGCCTTCCCTGTCCAGAAGTTCGTGAGCGATGGTTTCAGCCCGCAGGAGTCGGGCGTTGACCCGTTCCGCCAGCTGGCGGTCCAGCGACAGAACATCAAAACCCCGCACCGTGGCGCGGTAAAGCAGCGGCTGCTGCTCGGCAAAACCAAGACTGGTCTCGGCATCAAGAGCAATGCCGGTTGCCTTGGCGAGGTCACTGTCTTCGCCACCGCCCGATCCTGCGAGCGCCTCGCCGATAACCATTTGCTCGGCCACCCTTCCTGCCAGCGTGGCGGCCATCGTTTTGGTGAGCCAGTCTTCAGTCTGCGCAAGATGGCCATACCGATTGACAATCACTTGGCCTACGCTCCCGATGCCGAGGGTTACCGATTCAACCTCGCCGATCCCGAGCAAGGTGAAGGCGATGGCGTGCCCAGCTTCGTGGACAGAGACGCGCCAGCGGAGGTCATCCGACATGGTCATGCGGTCTGCGTCAAGCGCCTGCTCGATATCAGCCCATGCCAGGTCACGCTGGCCCCGACGAGCTCTCTGGCGCGCTTCGCGAACGACCCGTTCGATATCTGCGCCGGTTCGACCGATTGCTAGCAGCGCCAAGGCTTCGAGCCGCAGGGACGATGATGGGGAACGGTTTGTTTCAGACATAAGCTTGTCCATTTCTGGTTGTTGCGCCCGAGGCGAATGATGCCTTCTAATTGATGGGTGTGTTGGCGGTGACGTCTCGCGCGGAAGCTTCCTGTTGAGGTGCAGGATGAGCGGGAGCGGTGGCAAGAACCGCGGCAAGGTCGGACCCGAGATGATGAGCGAGAATGCCCGCCAGTGTTTGGACATCGGGAGGCGGGATCATGACGTGCTTCTCGAGACGGCCTGAGCGAAGAAGCGCCGGATCAATCTTCTGAGGAAGATTCGTCGCCCCGACCACTATGACGCCCTCGGTCTTCATTGCACCATCCAGCAACTCGAGCAGGCGTGCGATGACTGATGTCCAATATTCGTCATGCCGCTTGCCTTCTCCGCCGCCTCTGCTGCCGATGGCATCCATTTCATCGATGAAGACGATGCAGGGGGAGTGTTCGCGTGCCGCTTCGAAGACGGCCGACATACGCTTGAGCACATCGCCAAGATACCCGGGCTCGAGCCATGACGCGACGGAACTGACAATCAGTGGTATCTCAAGGGTATTGCAGAGGGCTCGGGCATAGGTAGTTTTGCCCGTTCCCGGGGGGCCCGAGAGCAGCATTTTCGTGCTCATCTCATCCCAGCCAATTGCACCTTCGCGCCAGAGTGGCAGGTCAGCCTTGAGGTCAAGCGCCCAGCCTCTAGCCTCGCCATAACCGGCAAGAATTTCTACCCGCAGCGTACGGCCAACGCTGACCCTGGTTAACGCGTCGCTGACCTCGCCAGCCTTGCCAGTGGCAGTATCCGTGGCTTTATTGTGGGCTGAGGATTCGGGTTGAATGATATCAACGGAAATCGATTTGGTTTTCCTCTTGTCCGACGACTTGGCGCTTCCGTTCCAGCGGCCGGTCTTGTCCGAGTCGTCATCAGCACCCTCGTCTTCACCATGTGCGGCAGCCAAGGCCACAAGAGTTTCCAGGATCGCCTCCAGCCCGCGGCCTGGTTTGACGGCCAGGGCCAGATCGTCGAGACAGATATCTGTTGGATCGAAGGCCATCGCCTTCATCCGGTCTAGTGACTCTCTTCGCGGCACACCACAACAGATTTTCAGCAGGTCGGCGATGAGGGCCTGATCGAAGCCCGCGCATTCAAACACGATGTCGGCTGCGGCGGAAAAATGCGGCCTGACAACCGCCGACGTCTCGTCCGCAATGACCACCGGCACTGCCTCACCGAGTAACGCATTACTCAGTTGTCGCCTGAGCGTTGTGTCGGAAACGCTGGTGCTGGCACGACCTGACGCGGTGATGATCTTGCGGCGGAGCTTCTCGGACCGGGACTCGCGGTAATGAGCAGAGAGTGCCGCCCCACCGGCGATGTCTTTCAGTGATGCCCAGAAGGGAGCGATGAGCGAATTTTCCAGCATCAATCCCAGCTGCCGTTCGAATCCTGACACAGGGATTTTGAACATAAGGACCGGATGGGGTCTTTGCAGAACCTCGCGAAGGCCTGTGAGACCGGCATGATGGGCACCGACAGAACGCGCCACCAGCAAGGCCATCGCGGCATGAACAGAATCGGGCGCCGGCAGGAATTCGCGCACCACTCCTAGCATCAACTGGGTTTCCCTATCGTATCCTTTCGTGGTGCTGGCAGCCTCCATTCTGGTCGACTTGCCTGCCTCGGCCACAGCCTCACTCCAGGGGTCGGCAGTCGTATGGTCATCATCCTCTTTGTCATTTTCTCTCGCCGGTCCGTATTTAAGCGCACTGGCAACAAGGCGACGAGCGCTGGTGCGGTCACCAGCCAGCATCGCCATCCCCTTGGCTGAGATGCTCCAGATGGTGCTATGGGTCTTTTCGTCTTCGATGTGACGAGAGTTGAGGAGGCCGGCACCGGTTGCATGGGCGTAAAGGTCGAGGACCGCCAGTCGGCGGATGCGCCGCAGGAGGTGACGGGTGATGCGGTCAGCGATCGGGTCCATCACGCGTCCTCCCTGTCGGCGGCTGTGGCAGAAGAGAAGGACGCTTCAAAACCATCGGGAATGTGTGCCAGATTTCCCAAAAGCCAATCACGGACGACGAGGCATGTCGGGTCGCCCTCCTCACACAATGTCAGGAGCCGTTCGCGCGGAATCGACAGCAGGCTCTCCAGGCGCACGCCTCTTCGTCTGGCTGAACGAATGGCGATCCGGACGACCATGGCGACGTCGGCGGCGTGATCCTCTGAAGTCCACGGTCGCTGCGTTCCAGCCAGCTCAATGGCGATGGCATCCGCGGCGGTCATCTGTTCATGGGACAATGCCTGACCGCGTTGTCTCCTAATCTGATTACGTCGCGATTGACGGCTGCTTGGTTCCGGTGCCGTTGAAGGAATGGGTTTCGGGAAGAAAACGATTGGTGTGGTCATGGCAAGGGTCTCCGAGCGCCCGACCGGTCACGGTCAACGCGTTCAATTGAAAAATGGGAAGTTGATGGGTGGTGCCAAGAGCGCTACTGTCGCACTGGCACTCTGGCGAAGCCCAGCTTGATCAACCTCGGCTCGTCGGCGATCGCGACAGCATCATCATCGTCATCAGGACGGGCAGCATCCTCGGCGGGCTCCTCTGTTTCCGTAGCCGGTACCGTTGCCGGCGGTCCTTCATGACTATTCGACGGACGAACGAAGGTTTGGCGAGCCATGCTCCAGTTTGCCTTGATACGGGCATGAAACCGCTTCTGGAGGCGCCTGATGGCTTCGCCGGCGCCGGCGACTTCGACAAGATGGTCGAGATGGGACAGGGGCCAGATGCCCGCATCGATATCAGATTTCTGATTGTCCGCGTTAAGAACAACGATCCTGACTTCTTCGGCGATCAAGCGGCGGTGTTCCTTGTACAAAAGGTCTGGAACGACAAGGGCTGCCGCCAGCATGCGGCTTTTGAGGTCATCAATCCTCGTGCTTTCGTACGACGTCAGGCTGCGTTTGACATCAACCACATGCGCGACCCTGGTCTGCTTGTTCAGGATAATCAGATCAGGCGTGTAACTTTTACGGCCGCCCTGGTCGGCATCCAGCGTCAAGGAGCGATAATGGGCGGGGTTGTTCTTTTCCACCAATTGCATGGCTGCGGGTGTAACCGGTAGCCGAAGATTCTGTGTGAGCACCACAAGATTCGGATTGCATCTCGCGACGAATCCAATGCCGCGCTCAATCAGACGCCCCTCCTGACCCGAGATGGAACGCAGGATGGTGGTGACCTCCTCAATACCGTCGCTGAGCGACCGGGCGAGGCCGTCGACAGTGAGGCTTGGGGCGATGAACTCGTTCACGAGCTCGTCGAATTTCTGTCGCAGGTCCGCGCAATCTGCGGAGTGCGGATAGGGCGGCAAAGTGACCGCGGAGTTGGTCGCGTATTGTGTCATGGGGAGTCTCCTGTTGAGGAGCGACGACGTCAATATCCATGCAGACGCAGAGGGGCGCATGCGGAAAATATTTCCGCATTGGCTGCCGAAAGTGGGCAGCCAAAACCGTCGACGTTGGCGTGGAACTAGGCGTGATCGCTGTTGGTGAAACTGATCAGCGGCGCGAAAGCGGAACGGGTGACAGCGACAGGTCGCCAGTTAGCCGAAGAGGCTGCCGTGATCGGGTTTCGACAGGAGAGAATGGTGATTGGTCTTCCCCAATCGGGGCGATGGCGTTAAGGGTCAACATAGCCTGGGCCTTTCTAGCGAAGGTTTCGGGTCAGGCCTCTGTCGGTGTGTCTAGCACCGACGGGGGCCGTTAAGTGACTGCAGAAAAAGCGATTTCTGTAGACCAACGAGACATAGCCCAGGTTTGCGTCTCCGGCAAGCAAGAAGAACGCATCCGGAACAAAGAGCACGATGGTGGTTAACCGATGACGCGGCCCCATCTCTTCATCCCAGCAAGTGAGATCGCGCAGAAACTCAAAGTCCCGAATGGTCCACAGGTTGCTGCCAATTTTCTGCTGAATTCGAAGATGATGTCGTTCTCCAACAAACAATTTTTGAGGGCAGGGGACATCATTCCCCTGTTTTTCTTGAGAAGCTGCCCGGGTCCTGTCAATTTCTTTAGGCCCGCCACGCGACCACCCAATCATCGGACCATCAGCAACCGGCTCGCCAGGGCCGCCAGGGTCACCGATGATATTGAAAAGTAGGGCGCCGCTATCCGCTAACCCCTACCGCACAAGCCGTTCTGGCTATGCGAC
>NZ_JAUYGL010000239.1 GCF_030689745.1 Devosia sp. | reverse complement strand
GGGTCGCCGGGACGCATGATCGGCCGGCGAACGAAGTCGGCGACGAACCGCCTGGGCATCGCCGGTGAGATGAGGACATCACCGGCGGCGGCGGCGGCGATCGCCTCGAGCCGGAGTCGCGGTGGGGTGTCCTTGAGCAGGAAGCCGGAGGCACCAACTCTGAGCGCCTCGTAGACGTACTCATCGAGTGCGAAGGTGGTGAGCACGAGCACCTTGGTGGCGCTGAGCCGTTCGTCGCTGCAGATCGCTCGCGTCGCGGCGAGACCGTCCATGCGGGGCATGCGGATGTCCATCAGCACGACGTCGGGGCGTGTCCGCCGGGTCTCGGCGATCGCCTGCGCGCCGTCGCCGGCCTCACCGACGACCTCGATACCGGCTTCGTTGGCGAGCAGTGCTGCGAACGCGCGGCGCACCAACTCCTGGTCGTCGACGAGCAGCACGCGGATGTTGCGCTTGGCCACGGCAGGCGCGTCGAGCCGAGGGGTCATGCCTCCCACCTGCCGGGTATTTGGTATGGCACGAACGCGCGCACCATGAACCCGCCGTCCTCGGTGGGTCCGGCGTGGACGGTGCCACCGAGGAGCTCCGCTCGCTCGCGGATGGCGATCAGGCCGATGCCGGTGCCCGGCGCCGCAACACGTTCGATGGCCGGGGCGTCGTTCGACACGGTCACGTGCACGCCGCCGTCCGCGTGCCGGAGCCGGACGATCGCGGGGACGTCGCCAGCGTGGCGAGCAACGTTGACCAGGCACTCGTGCACGATGCGGTGCACCGTCACCACGGTGCTCTCCGCCACGCCTGCAGGATAGCGACCGTCCTCGACCACCTCGACCCCCTCCGAGTGCCCGGCGGCAGCGACGACGTCGCCGAGGGTGGTGGTGGCCCCCGGTACCGGGCGAAGCGGGACCGACTCGTCGGACCGGAGGAGCCCGAGGAGGGATCTCAGCTCGTCGAGCGATCGTCGGCCTGTGTCGTTGATCTCGACGAGCGCAGTGTGAGCGGCGGCGGGATCGCGCTCGAACCCATGGGCTGCAATTCCCGACCGGACGGTGATCGCCGACAACGAATGGGCGACGATGTCGTGCAGGTCGTAGGCGATGCGAAGGCGTTCCGCCTGGAGCCGCTCGGCGACCTGGCGTTCCACGGCGTCCGCTCGACGCCGCACGTTGGAGCGAAGGGCTTCGGCGGCGGCGATCGGGAGCAGAAGAACGGCTGCGTCGGTGGCCCATTCGAACCATAACGGTTCATCATCGACCTGCAGCCCGACGCTGGCCACCACGATCGCTATGAATGACCCGAACCAGATCACAGAACGATCGTCGCTCCGGCGCACGAGACGGAACAGAGCCACGGCGAGCAGCGGTCGCAGCGCGACCGGGCTGGCGGTCCATGTGAGCGTGACGATGTCGAGCACGCCGATCGCCACGACGGTAGCGCGACTGAATCGATCGCCGCCGACGACGAGCAGCACTGCGGCGACGGCCGCCATCGCGATGCCTGAGAGCTGCCGTCCGGCCACGACGTCCGGCTCGCTGAGCAACATGCCGATCGATAGCGCCAACGCGGCGACAAGCACAGCAAGATCAACGCGACCGTTTCGATGCTCCTCCTCGGTCACGACACCACCAACGTCGCGTCCAAGGAAAGTAACCGGCCCCGGCTCGCGAACACGCTCTGGACCGGGCTGCGCACCATCTGGCTCATCGGCCCAGGCCCTTCATCACGTCGTGCACGCGGCCGTCGACGACTACGAGGTGGCCGCCCGCGCTCGCGGACTGCCGATCGACGACTGTGGAATCTGGATGCGAGTACACGAGACCTCCGATGAGTGGTTGGTGTCCCACCATGATGACCGCAACCATCAGCGGCCGCATCCACCCACAGGAGGTGACGCGTACTCTTAGTGGAGTATACCCGCCCGAGAAATTCGTTTCAACAAACGAGCACGCCGGCCAACTCTCTGCGCGGGGTGCTCACGATTTGGGATCACCACCTCTGACGGCTCCCGCACGGTATCAGCACAAGGGGTTTTTTAGCTTGCGCGCGCACGGAGCACTCGGAGCGGGCGTCGCCCTGACTTGCCTTGGACATTTGCCGCCAGCCGCGGGCCTTCTCGATCGGTGGTGCCGTCTGCCGGCTCTCACTACGCTAACCGACAGGCCGGTTGAGGTCTGTTGGTTCTGTCCACACTAGCGACCGCAACTCGAGAGCAGCTTGATCACCCGTTCGATGCAGAGGCCTGCCACCAATGAGAGGAGTATTGCGACTGACACAGCCAGGAAGGGGTTCTGGTAAAGCCACGTCCCTACGAACACGGCGATCAGAATCGTGTAGCTCGCCCATGCCGTGCCAGCGATGGCCGAAATCGGCGCGAACCGACGCCATGGAAAGCCTGTTGCTCCAGCAGTCATGTTCACCGCAGTCCGGCCAATCGGGATCTCGCGCGCGGTCAGGATGATCAGCACCGGCCGCCGGTTCAATTCCTCACGCGCCCACTGACTCGCGCTGGCCACCGCGGGGAACCGCGACTGGCTGATCCGCTCCTGTCCGAGCCACTTTCCGAGCTGGTAGGCAATGTTGTCGCCGCACACGGCGCCCAGGATCGTTGCCGCTACAAGCAGGTACATTTCGGGTGTCCCTGTTGACGCTGAGAGTGCGGCGAGACCGACGACGGCCAACTCACTCGGAATCGGAGGGAAGAAAGCATCGATTAGGACGAATACGAAGACCAGGACGTAGATGCAGGGCGACGTCACGAGTGGTGAGATGAGCTCATTCCATAGGTCCATGTGATACGAGAGCTCCGATGAGTGGTTGGGTCCACCACTATGAGGGGGGTCGCCGGCGGCCGCATCCAACCACAGGAGGCAATGCGTACTCTTGGTGGAGTATATCCGCCCGAGAACTTCGTTTCAGGGAGGGCGCGCCGATCATTTCAGTTGCTTTGCGACATTTTTCAGGACTGGAACGCTGCAGAAGTCCCGGGCGTGGTTCGGCTAACTTTCACTCTCCGACAGCGATCGCATCCAATTGGCAAAAATGCGCCGATGCTCGATCCGGCACCCTTTGGCTGTATCCTGAGGATACAGCCCAAGTGATCTCCGTTCGTGCCGGCCGCTGACATGAAATCAGGCCGCATCCGTCCATCTAGTGCGGATGCGTCAAACCTTTATGCCGAAAAGCTTTTCCGCGTTTCGGAAGGCAATTTTCTCCTTGGCTTCACGTGGCAGATCCACTGCCCGGAACCAGTCGGTTCCTTCCTTCATGTCTGCAAAGGGGTAATCGGTTGCAAACATCAGCCGATCCACACTGATGTACTTCAGCAGGAGGTGGAGCAGGTCATCCTGAAAAAATGCGCTGGTCGTGAACCAGAAATTGTCTTGGAAGTATTGCCCCAAGGGTTTTTTCAGTGAATTTTCGGTCGACCCGCCCAAGTCGTTCACGATGCGCTCGTAGTAGAACGGGAGACCCTCCCCCATGTGGCCGACAATAATCTGCAGTTTGGGAAATCTATCGAAAACCCCATAAATGATCATTCGGACGCACTGAGTTAGCACCTCCTGGTGCCATCCATATCCCGAACCACTGAAGATATAGTCCTGGTACTCTTCCTTGTATTCTGACCGCGTCGTGTCGTAATAGATCTGGAAGACTTCGTCAGCCGGATAGCCGGGATGGAGGTAAATCGGCACATTGAGGGCTTCGGCACGCGCCAGCACGGGCTCAAAATCGGGATGATCAAGGAATTTTTTCCCGATATGCCCATTGGTCAGAACTCCCAGGAAGCCGTCTTCGCGAACAGCGCGCTCCAGTTCGTCCGCTGCGGCCTGCGGACTCTGCAACGGCAGGGTTGCAAAGGCCTGGAACCGTCCCGGATGGGCGGCCATTGGCCCATCCACAAGCCCTTTGTTGAGGCGATAGGCAAAATCGATGCCCTCCTGACCTGGGACATTCTGCACGGCCGGCGTATGCGCGGAGAGGATTGCAATGTTGAGACCGGCCTGATCCATCAAGTCGACGCGGGCCCTGCCGAGGTCGGCAAGCCCAATTTCCGTGAGGAAATCTATATGATCCTGGTTGATGGAGTTCAGCGCCATCAGATCAGGGGTAGAAAAGGTCTCTTCCACGCCAATGAATGGCAAGTCTTGATCGCGCAATGCGATCTCCGAAATCTCTTGCGCGGAGGCGCGCGAGATAATGGCGGGTGCGGACAATCCGGCACCAACACCAAGTGCTGCCGCGCCACTTAGAAAGTTGCGGCGTCCCATCACAAGGTTCTTTTGGGGTTTTGCTATCGGCTTCATGTTGGTTTTGCTCCGACGTTTGTGTCTCCCACCATGATGACGGCAACCATTAGCGGCCGCATCCGCCCACAGGAGGTGGCGCGTACTCTCACTGGAGTATCCCCGCCGAGAAACTGTCTGTTCAGCGAGCAAGGAGTTTGACGTTTGTCATCTCGGGACGCGTCAATTCCATCGAGGTCCATCCCGGCCCATTCGCGACTTCCCAGGATGGCGGAGAATTCGCGCTCTATCTTGCCGGAGAAGGTGCGCAAACGGGCGAGCGCGAAGCTGCCAATGCTGCACGCGGCAACCCTGACCGTGTCGTCATCCGGCAACTGTGAGATCTGCGCGAGTTGATCGCCGCTGGAGCGCACCTGCGTGGGCGAGATCGTCGCGCCGAGTTTTTTGTGCCACATCACCGCCGGAGGCACCCCCCAGGCCAAAGGCGAGAAACAACGCTCCACGCTTCAGTGTTCTCAGGAAACGGCTGGTTGTGGGGCCGCCGACCGAGTCGATGACAAGATCGACGTCAGATGATCGCCATGCACTCACACCGCGATGACGAGATTCTCACATATCCAGGCACGACCGTCAGAAAGGTGTACCGGCGTGACGCCGCCATCGCAGGTGCTGCCTATTCGCGTTGCGCTTGGCTAGCAGCTTGGCGCGCTTGGTCGGCCTGCTCTCGCAACTCCGCAAGGCCAGCCTCCCTCGAAAATCCTGGAAAGTAGCCCAGCTGTGTGCTGGCTTTGTTGATATCGAGAGTCACCTCCACAGCTGATGTTGCATAGGATTGCATCGTCAAAGGCGCGGCGATCTTGCCGGCTGAGAGTGTGCCCAGGGCATCACCGATCCTGGCAATGGTCCTCAACAGGGCGCGTGGCACCGATTTCTCCGGGACAGCCACACCCTGGGTCTCCAGGACCTGGGAAATGAAGCTGCGAAACTCGACCGGCGCGCCGTCGGTGATGAAGTAAACCTCCCCGCCCGAGCCCTTCACGAGGGCCAGCTCGATGCCCACGCAGAGATTGGCGATGTGAGTTGTCGAGGTCAAATAGGTCCCCCCGTTGATCCATGCCATCTGCCCCGATCGTGCAGCCTGCACCAGAAAGGGCAGCGCGGTGGTATCGTCTCGCCCCCAGACAAAGCGGGGTCGGACAACCATCACACTGAACTCTGTCGAGTTGAATGACAGCGCCGCCTTTTCCGCTGCAGCTTTGCTGCGTGAGTAGCCGCCGGCTGGACGGCGCGGAAGGGGCCAGGATTCGTCGGCGTTGACGATGGGGCGCCCATCGGCAAGCACGGATTCGCTGCTGATGTGCACGGCCCGCCCGATACCGGCCTGTCGAGCAGCCTGGAAGACGCGACGGGTACCCTCCTGATTGGTCTTCTGCTGCACTTCGGTGGACAGACCGTGATCTGTGTTCGCTGCGGCGTGCACCAGAGCGCCGCAGCCCCTCATTGCCTCGACGAGGTCGGTCGAAACAATGTCCGCAACAACCGGCGTAGCGCCGAGCTCTCGCAAAAGTTGGGCGCCCTTCTCGCTTCTGGTCAGCCCAATGACATCGGTTCCTGCGGCCAGGAAGTGTCGGACCAGATTGCGGCCGACATAGCCACTGGCGCCGGTGATGAAAATGGGTTTCGGGAAATGCGGCGCGAGCGCGCTCGCGGCCGGCGATGCACTCGCCTCCGTATTGGTAGACATGGTGGTATCCTGTTGTGGTGGTTGCTAATCGGTCTCGGGCAGCGGACGTTCCTGTGGTTCGACGTCGGCAAGCCAAAGGACTTCGCGCAGAATTCGGTGTCGCTCCTCGATATCGAAACGATGAAAGTCCAGATTTTCCAGCAGCTTCAGGCCCTCAAGGGCGAGATATGCCAACTGCGCCCCTCTTGGAGATGAAGCGGTCCGGTGAACATTCTCGATAACTTTGGCCTGATTGGCCTGCATCTTGGCGCGGAGCGGCTTATTCAGCACCAACGCCGCGCTCAGGTTAAGGGCGGCATTGCGGAAGGGGTCGGAAATAGGCGCCTTGGCGCCCAATACCCTGCCGGTGATCGTCTGGTTTTCTTGACTCTCAAGACCTGCTTCAATCTGGCTGTGCATTGCGTTGTCGCGGGCAAATGCCCTCTCCACGACAGCTTCCAGCACAGCCTGCTTGGTCTTGAAGTCATAAAGAACGCTGGCCTTGCTGATCCCCGCCTCGGTCGCCACGCGCTCAAGCGAGAGATTGGCGGCGCCATCTCTTGCCACGACCCTCTCGGCGGCATCGAGGATGCCTTGCTGATCAATCGTCCGCTTTCGGCCCATCATCACCTCTTTTATTTCCGACCGTTCGGTTATAAAAAGAACCGTCGGGCAGGTCAAGGGGTGGCAGGTGGAGGTGTGGCGCAAGGCGAGGCGCGTTCGCGATGGATTAGTAGATCGCCTGCAGAGGACTTTGCGAGCAAGTTCTGGAGTGAAGCGCTGCCAGGCCATGGTCAAATCGCTGACCGAGCGCCTTCGCTATGGATCGCTTAGTGGCCCCGTAGCCACGCCAGTACGGCGAGCACGCGACGATGCTCCTGTTGATCGTCGAACAGGCCAAGCTTGGAGAAGATCGTGGAGATGTGCTTTTCCACTGTTCCCGCCCCAATATCGAACCGACGGGCGATTGCCGCGTTGGTGAGCCCCTCTGCCATTGCCCCCATTACGTCCCGCTCCCGGGGCGTCAGCGACTGCAGGGGATCCTGACGCGCCTTGAGCAAGGTGCTGACCACTTCAGGATCGAGTACCGTTCCGCCGGAAACGATCCGCTCGATTGCCTCGTAGAAGGCATCGATGGCCACCACGCGATCCTTCAGCAGATAACCGACGAAGCCCTGCCCATCCGCAAAGAGCTCCTGCGCATAGAGACTTTCAACGAACTGACTGAGGATAAGCACGGGAAATTTGGGGCGCTCCTGCCTCAAAGCGATGGCGACCTTGAGACCCTCGTCAGTAAAGGTTGGTGGCATCCGAACGTCCATGACCACCAGATCAAGCTCAAGGGTGGGCAGCGCCTGCGTGAACTCGTCGCCATCGGCGAAGGCGCCGGCAACAATGAAGCCGGCTTCCTCGATCAGCCTTACCAAACCTTCACGCAGCAGCACCGAGTCTTCGACAATGGCAATTTGCTGCGGGTGCTTTGACAAATCATCTTCCTCAAGAAAGCCCGGCTGGAATGCGCAGGGTGGCGGTGGTCGGACCACCCTGTGGGCTGGCGATGGAGAACTGGCCGCCAAGCCCTTCGACCCGTTCGGCAATGCCCGACAGGCCATGTCCTGGCAACAGCTTGGCCCCACCTTGCCCATCATCAACAAGCGTTACCACAACAGTCTGCTCCGCCGCGTCGGTCCGGCAGACTATGGCAACGCTGCTTGCGGTACTGTGCTTGATCGTATTCGCAAGCAGTTCGGCAACGACGAAATAGATGCCCTGCTGCACGGCGGCCTCAATCTCCAAATTTGGATCGAATGCAGTCGATACCGTCGTTGGTATGGCATTTCGTTCAGCCAGGGCAGCCAATGCGGCTGCCAGGCCGCGATCCTGCAGGATCGGCGGCGCCAGGCCGCGCACCAGACTGCGCAATTCGTTCAGGGTTTGCGCCGACCGGAGCGCAGCCTCTTGGACCAGGCGAGCAGCATGCTCTGGATCGCTGGAGAACTTGCGCTGAGCGGCGGCGAGATCAAGCTGCAGTCGCAGCAGCTGTTGCTGGGGGCCATCATGCAGGTCTCGTTCGAGTTTGCGCAGGGTTCGACCCTCGGCGGCCATGCCTGACTGCCGCGACCGTCGCAGGCCTGCCATCTGGGCGTCGATCTCCTCAGGACTGTATCGCCCAAGGAATACCCTCGCGATCCGATCGTGCAGAGCGACCATGTTGCGGGTAAGCCATGGCAACCCTACCAAGGCGGCGGCACCAAGCACGGTATAGGCGAGGATCGTGAGCGGCCCGTGCAGGAAGGGCGGCGGCGACCAGAGTGTCGGCCACCAGAGGCCGGCTTGTGCGAGTTCCTCGGGGCTTGTGGCGGCCCAATCGTTCCAGAGCCAACGAGTTGCGCCAGTGAAGATGCTGGCGATCCACACCAGGGCTACGCTGCCGGTAACGGTGCCAAGCACAAGGTAGAGTCCGCCATAAACGACATAACTCCACTGATGGCCATCGAACAGAACCAGCCGCACGCGCTGCGGCCAGGTCTGGGCCGCAAGCTCCGGCCAGATCGGCGGCTCGATGGGAGAAGCGCCGGCCCAGGCGAGGCGCCGGATCTCCAACGCTCCAAACCACCTCGCCAAATATGCCGCCACAAGCAACAAGACGATCCCGACGCCCAGTATTGTCAGTCCCGCGCCGATCGAAACAAGGCAAATCATCACTACCGGGACAGTGAGGGCCAGGGGGAGGGCGGTCAGCAGGAACACGCTCTGGCGCGGCACCAGGGCCCACCGCTCGCGGTCAAAGAGCGAGCGGAACGCAGAGCCAATCGTCTGTGCAACGGATGGGGTCTTGGATTGTGTGTTCTGGTTCATCATCCACTCCCCTAGTAGCTTGTGCCGAACTTCAGCAGGTTGAACACAAAGGCCACCCAAACGACAGCGATCGTTGCCAAGACGAGAAAGATGGCGACAATCGTCGACCAAACGCCCCGCCGGTCACCTATCGCATGCACCAGATTGGCCGCCGCACTGGCGCCCAGGGTGAGCGTGCCAGCCACCGTCATCACCTGAAGGGTCATCAGCAAGGTGTCGGTCCTGGTGCTCAACAGGCTCAAATCGTTGAACATCGCCGTCAGCAACATGAGCCAGCCGACGAATGCCACGACAACCACCAGAGCCGATGCTCGTAGGCCGTGATAGGCAAGACGAGCTGTAGCCGGCAGGGCGAGGCGTGCGCCGTAGCGACGACGGATCAGGGCCGCGGCAGGCCACTGAGCGGCGGTGAGCGCCAGAACTCCCAGGCTTGCAAGGAGGGCAGGCATAAGCCAGCTGGCAGAACGGTGCCACGGCACTGGATCGTACACCATGATGGGCGCCACGCTGTCGAGGCTGAAGCGGGCGGCACCCGTTTCGTCGATTGTCGCAGCGAGGCGTTCATCGCTGTTGCTCGACTGCCAGACGAACGGCTCGACCTCGATCCACTTGCGCACTGGGGCGCCCAGAATCGGCAGGTTGGTCCCCTGCAGTGCGCCATCTTCGGTAACGGTGATGGTGGTCGGCTCCAATAGCTCAGCCAGACTCACGAAACTCGTTGCGGCGCGGCGCGAAGCTGTCCACTGGCCAACCAAGCGGCTGGCGTTGCCTTGCTCAATATCGGTGAGCACCGGCGTTTCTTCGCCCGGAAAGTAGCGGTCGGCAAACCCCGAGAACAGCAGTGCCCGCAGATCATATGCAGCGGCGTTCTCGCCCGTGCTGTTGATCGAGACGAAAATGCCAACTCCTTCATCGATGAACAGGTTGAGATCGGAGTGGAAGGTCACCGTGTCGCCGCCATGGCTGATGACCCGATGGCCGTTGATGGCGCTCTCGTAAAAGCCGAGGGCCATACCGTTGAGCGCAGAAATGGTCGCCAACGCTCGCTGATGCATGAGACGTGCGGTGGAGGGTTGAAGGATCTGCGCGTCGCCCAGGCGCCCTTCGTTCAGGTGCGCCAGCATGAACCGGGCCATGTCGGGAGCGGTGACGGTGAGAGCGCCGGCCGGTGATGCGGCGACCAGTTCGAAAGGTGTCGGCTCACCAGTGGCAGTGGCATAACCATTGGACAGATTGGCAAGCTGCGCTTCGGTCAGTTCCTGCGAGAATGTCGTGCTTTCCATGCCGAGCGGGGTGAAGATATTCTCGTCGACATATTCGCCGAACGACTGTCCGGTGACGCGCTGGACGATGTAGCCGGCCAGCGCCGTGGCGTAGTTGGAATAGGCAGGTGTGGTGCCAGGGGCGAAAATGCGCGCTGGAATGAAGTCACGCACGAGCTCCTCAAACGGCACCGCGTCCTGCGGGTCGAACGCAATCACGTGTTTGAGCTGTTCCTCAAAACCGGCAGTATGAGTCATGATGTTCCGCAGGGTGATCGGCTGCCCCTTGAAGAGCGGAATGGTGAAGTCGAGATAGGTGTTGATGTCGGTGTCGAGGTCGAGCGTTCCGCTTTCAACGAGCTGCATCACGGCGGTCCAGGTCATGAGCTTGGACACCGAGCCGGCGCGGAACAACGTGCGCTCCGGGTCTACTGGCCTGCCGGTTGCAGCGTCGGCATCGCCATAGCCCTTGGTCGCCAGGACTTCGCCATCCGCAACGACGGTCACAACAGCACCCGCCATATCGCCGGCCTGCAAGGCATAGGGCACGATCCCATCAAGCCAGGACTCGAGATCTGCCCGTTCCAGGCTATGAGCCGCGGGTTCGGCGGGCAGGGGCAACCCAGCTTCTTGCGCCAGGGTTGGCCCGGTCAACGTCATCGCCAGCAGGACGAGCGTGGTCAGTCTTCTCATCTTGAAACCTCTTTGTTCGGTGGCTCCATAGTCGGCCAGCCGATGCGATCGTGGAACAGGGCGCGCCCCCCCGGGAATGCGGGGGATAACCCCCAGACACTCAAGTGCTGGCCCTATAGTGTGTTCGCAAAGATCTGCCGCTGGCAAAGTGTGCATGGAAACGCCCAGCTCAGCTCGGGTGTCGGCTGCCACTGGACAGGTCGAATACGAGGCAAACAAGCATTTGGGCGGTGGCGCCGTTCAGGATTGAGAGCCGATGGAATGGCCGGGAAGGCGCTTTCTGCCATAGTATAAGCCGCCTCGGGGCTTGCTTTGCCCAAAAAACGCAAATATTGCGTTGGTAGCAAAGCGAGGCGAAGCAGTGGCACTCCAGAGACGCGCAAACCAGGCTGATATCGCAGAACGCCTCGGGGTTTCGGTGAGCACGGTGTCGCGTGCGCTCGCCAATGAGATCGGTATCAGCGACGCCGTGCGTCGCGATGTCCAGCGGATGGCGCGGATGCTGGGATACAAATCCAAGCATCGCATGGCGGCGGTGAGTGGCGACAGGCGGGCGGTGGCATTGGTGCCGCTGGGCAGCGCTACGAGCGGGCTCAGCGGGTTCTATTTCGGTATTGTCGAGGGCATGCGGGCACAGGCGGCTCTGGCCGGGATGGCGCTCGATGTGCGGCTGGTGAATGAGTCGGCGGTGACGCTGGATCTGATCAAGAAACAGATTGCCCAGGCCGATGCCGGGGGGCTGCTGCTGGCGGGGATCGATGCGTGGGATGAGCTGGCCGCCTGGACCGCCGAGGCTGAGGTGCCCATGGTCCTGGTCAATGGCAGCGACCCCAATATGCGGGTGAGCTCGGTGTCGCCGGCCAATTTCTACGGGGCCTTCATGGCCACCCAGCGGCTGCTCGATGCGGGGCATCGGCGCATCCTGCACTATACGCATCTTTACCGACCGACAATTCGTCAACGCCAGCGGGGGTTTGAGACGGCTATCGCCAGAACGCCCGGGGCGGTGGGGACTTTGGTCAATACCGATGAGCGGCATACCAAGGAATTGCTGGGCGACATCCTGGCCGGCAAGCATGACATCACGGCTGCCTTCATCTGGAACGACATCGCGGCGGTAGAGATGCTGGAAGGCATTTATGGCGCCGATAGCCCGCTACCCCGGCATTTCTCGATTATCGGTTTCGACGACCTGCCGCTGGCCAGCATGGCGACGCCGCGGCTGAGCACGACGCGGGTGGATCGCGAGGCGATCGGACGGGGGGCTGTGCGGTTGCTGGTCGAGCATATGGACGGCGAGACCGCGGTGCAGCAGCTGGAAATCGGCGTCACCATGGTCGAGGGCGAGACGGTCTTTTCGGTCTGAATCCTGAAAGAACAGGGCGGGCATGGTGGGGATATCCTGCATCTTGCCGGTTTTTACCCAGCCTATGTCATTGCCGTCGCGATGCAAAATGAGCAAATTTGCGTAACTTGCGTGATTTACGCAAAATACTTGCGATCGCGCAAAAACTCGCCTAGCTTTCAGATGCCTCACGAAACACCGGCCAGAGCATGGCCGCAAGGGAGTCGGGATGGATCTGCGTCGCTGGAACGTCAAGCATGTGCGACTGGTGCTCGAGGGCGCCCCAGCCTTTGCGCCGTTCCCGCGCCACGGCCTGCCTGACCTTGCCGCCATCCGGGCGCAGGTGGGCAATGAGGGGATCGACCAGTTGCGCGTAGCGGCGCGGGCGGATGTTGTCGCGCCCATTCCGGCGCTGCCGGCCGAACTCTATCTCGATTTTGCCAGGACCGGACGGCGCGAGGGCTATGAAGACGCCCAGCGAAGGCGCCGCAACATGCTCTATCGGCTGGTGCTGGCTGAATGGCTGGGCGGTGAGGGAGAATTCAGTGCCGCTGCGGAAAACCTGCTCTGGGCGCGGCTTGAGGAAACCAACTGGGCCTGGCCGGCCCATGCCAGGACGCTGGATTTCCCCGATCGGCCAACGCTCGACCTGGCCGCGGCGATGACAGCGCTGGACCTGGCGGAGGCGGATTATCTGCTGGGCGAGGCGCTCTCGCCGCAACTGCGGGCCCGCATTCGCAGCGAAGTCGAGCGCCGCGCCATTGCGCCATTTCTCGAGCGCAATGATCACTGGTGGCTGCATACGACGCCGCAAAAGCAGGTCAACAACTGGACTGCGGTCTGCGTGGCGGGCGTGGTCGGCGCCGCCTGCTACCTCGAGGCCGACCTGGACCGGCTGGCCGCGATCATCACGCGGGGCCTCCATAGCCTCGCCGATTATCTGGAAACCTTTGACAGCCAGGGCGGCTCGACCGAGGGCCCCGATTACTGGTCCTATGGCTTTGGCAATTACGTCGTGCTGGCGCATCTGCTGCAGGCGCGGACGGGCGGGCAGATCAACCTGCTGGCCGATCCGCTGGTCAGGGAAATCGCGCAATTCCCGCTGCGGACGGTGCTGACGCAGGGCGTGTGGGCCAGCTTTTCGGATTCTGACAGCAATCCCACCTTTCCGTCCGGCCTGCTGTCGCATCTTGCCGAAAGTCTGGACCTGCCCGCGCTGACCGAACTGGGCATGCGCAACGACTTCGCGGTCGAGCATTTCAACCAGTTCGCCTGGCCCCTGCGGCAGTTCGCCTGGCCGCTCCCCGAAACCAACCTGGCCTTTGGCGGCACGGCGCATGACTGGTTCGCGGATATGGCCTGGATGATCGCCCGGCTCGACCCCGCCGATTCCCAGTCGCTGCGACTGGCGGTCAAGGGCGGGCACAATGACGAGATGCACAACCAGAACGATATCGGCTCGTTCATGGTGGTCAGTGGCGGCAAGGTGGTGCTGACCGATCCGGGCCGGGGCCGCTATTCCAAGGCCTATTTCGGACCCGAGCGCTACGACAATCTCATGGCTTCCTCGCGCGGCCATTCAGTGCCCGTGGTCAACGGCCATGAACAGGCCGAGGGGCGTCATCATGGCGCCCGCGTGCTGCACCATTCCCATAGTGCGGCGAGCGACAGGCTGGAGCTGGACATGGCCGCAGCCTATCCGGCCGCGGCGGGTCTCTCGTCGCTGCGGCGCAGCCTCAGCCTTGATCGTGCGGCAGAAAATGGCCGCGTGCTGCTCGAAGACAGTTTTGCCTTTGCCGGGGATGACGGCCAGTTCCAGTCGGTGCTGGTGACGCCCATGGCCGTGTCCGCCGGCGAAGGGCGGGTGGCCATCGGGGAGGCCGGAGGCGGCGTCAATGTCGACTATGACGCCAGTGATTTCGAGGTTTGCCTCGACCGGCATGAGCGGGTGGAAAAGCAGTACCAGCCCGCCATCGACCTTATTCGCGTGGTGTTCACACCCCGGCAGCGGAGCCGGGAGGGCCGCCTCGCGCTCACCATCTCGCCGCTTACATGAGCGCGGGTATTGCTCGCTGAGCAAGGACTATCGGGGCGCCCGGCCGGGAGGAACAGCCGGGAGCCAGATGCAACCGCCGGAGCCTGGCTTCGGCACAGGGAGGACTAAGATGAGGAAAGACAATGTCTTGGGCTTGGCCGGAGCCGTGGCCCTCGCGGCCATGATGGCCGCGGCCGCACCGGCGCTGGCCCAGCAGCAATCACCCACGTTCGACGATCTGGTATCGGCCGGCACATTGCCGCCGGTGGCCGAACGCCTGCCGGCCAATCCGCTGGTGGTCGAGGGCGACAGTATCGGCCAATATGGCGGCACCTGGCGCATGGGCATGAATGGCGGTGGCGACAACGGCCTGATCGTCAAGGCCGTGGCCTATGAAGGCCTCGTGCGCTTCGCCAGCGATTGGAAGAGCGTGGAGCCGAACCTAGCGGAAAGCTGGGAGGCCAATGCGGAGGCCACTGAATATACCTTCAAGCTGCGCGAAGGCGTGAAGTGGTCGGACGGCACTCCATTCACCGCCGCCGATATCGCCTTTACCGTTGAGATGTTCCACGACCCCGACTATGCGGCGGCGAGCTGGATCGACAACAAGAACAATCCGGCTTCGATCGAGGTTATCGACGACTACAACTTCAAGCTCACCTTCCCCAAGCCAAACGGCATGCTCATGGACGAGTTGGCGAGCGTGAACGGCACCCAGATCACGTCGCTGCAGAAGGCCTATTGCAGCCAGTTCCATCCGACCTACAACGAGAATGCCGCGGCGGAAGCCGAAGCGGCCGGCTTTTCCAGCTGGGCGCTCCATCTGCAGGATCGCTGCGCCTGGGGCTGGGAAACCATCCGCTTCGCCAATCCCGACCTGCCCGTGCTTTACGGCTGGGTGATTGAGACGCCGCTGACCGCCAATGCCGCGCGCGTAACCTGGAAGCGTAATCCCTATTACTGGAAGGTCGACGTTGAAGGGAACCAGCTTCCCTATATCGACAGTCTCGATATGCGCGTCAGTCAGGGCGGTGTCGAAGAACTGACGCTTGCCGCGCTCAATGGCGAGATCGACTTCCAGGAACGTCACATCGCGACCAACACCAACAAGCCCTTATTCTTTGATGGGCAGGAAGCGGGCGGCTATCACCTGGGCGAGGTCATTCCCTCGGCATCCAACACGTTGGTGCTGCAGCTCAACTTCAGCCATGAAGACCCGGTCAAGCGCGAGCTGTTCCGGAACAAGGACTTCCGCGTCGGCATCAGCCATGCCATCGACCGCGAGGAGATCGTTGACGTGGTGTTTACCGGCCAGGGCGAACCCTTCCAGGTGGCGCCGCGCCCGGAATCTCCGTTGTATGACGAGGAACTGGCCAAGCAGTATACCGAGTTCAATCCCGAGCTTGCCATCCAGCATCTGGAGGCGGCCGGCCTGACCGAGACGAATGGTGACGGCATCCGCCTGATGAGCGACGGCAATCCAGCCAAGATCACGGTCGACGTGATTTCCGCGCTGCGACCGGAATGGATCGACATGCTCGAAATCATGCAGCTGCAGCTTGCCGCTGTTGGTGTCGAGATTGAGCTCAACAACATCGACCGCACGCTGTTCTACGAAAAGCGCCCGGGCAACGAGTATGACGCCCAGGTCTGGGCCGGCGACGGTGGCCTCGAGGTGATGCAGGACCCGCGCTACTACATGCCGTTCAGCGATGAATCGGTCTGGGCCTATCGCTGGGCACAGTGGTTCAACGGCACGCGCCCTGAGATCGCCGAGGAACCCGCCGATTGGGCCAAGCAGCAGATGGAGCTCTACAACCAGGTCCGCGCGTCCTCCGATCCCGATGAGCGCACGGAGCTGATGAACCAGGTCCTGGCCATCACCAAGGAACAGTTCCCGGTCATCGGGGTGAGCCTGATGCCGAACTCCTATTCGATCATCCGGAACAACCTCAAGAACGCGCCGGAGAGCATGTTCAATGCATGGCTCCTCCCGACCCCGTCCGCGACGAATCCGATGACCTGGTACTTCGAATAAGCGGCACCCTCCCTCCGCTTCATCCCCTCGCGGCCCAGTCGCCGCGGGGGGAATCTCCACCCTCTCGGGAAAGATGCTATGACCGGCTTCATCACTCACCGCATCATCGCCATGCTGCTGACACTGGTGGCGGTATCCATCGTGGCATTCGCCATCATCCAGCTGCCGCCAGGCGACTATCTCACGAGCTATATCGCTGCCCTGTCGTCGACCGGCGACCAGGTCGATCCGAGGGTCATCGAAAACCTGCGCCGGCAATATGGGCTGGGTGAGCCGTTCTATGTGCAATACTGGAAATGGGTCACCGGCGTGGTGCGCGGCGATTTCGGCCACAGCTTCGAATGGAAGCGCCCGGTATGGGAGCTGATCTGGGGTCGGCTGGGCAATTCCCTGATGATCGAAGGCATGGCGGTGATGGTCATGTGGCTGGTCGCCCTGCCCATCGGTATCTATGCGGCGGTGCGCAAATATTCGCTAGGCGACTACCTCGCCACCATTGGCGGCTTTGTCGGCCTCGCCATCCCCAATTTTTTGTTCGCGCTGATCCTGATGTACCTGGCCTATATCTGGTTCGGCACCACGATGGGGGGCCTGTTCTCGCCCGAATTCGAGAATGCCCGCTGGAGCCTGCCGCGCATCTGGGATTTCCTCAGCCACGCCTGGGCTCCGGTGCTCGTGCTGGCGATGGCAGGCACGGCCGAACTCATCCGCATCCTGCGTGCCAACCTGCTCGATGAGCTGCAAAAGCCCTATGTCACCACCGCCCGGGCCAAAGGGCTGCCGGAATGGAAGGTGGTGCTCAAATATCCGGTGCGACTGGCGCTCAATCCCCTGATCTCAACCATCGGCTGGCTGCTGCCGGCGCTGGTCTCGGGCTCGGTCATCGTCTCGGTCGTGCTCAACCTGCCCACAGCCGGCCCGATGCTGCTGCGCTCGCTGACCACGCAGGACATGTATCTGGCGGGGGCGATCATCCTGCTGCTGAGTGTTCTGACCGTCATCGGCACGGTGATCTCTGACATTCTGCTCGCCCTCATCGACCCGCGCATCCGCTACGGGAGCAAGTAATGGCCGTGGAAACCATGCCGATTGCCACCGCATCTGCCGCAATCCCCCGCCCGCGCCGCGAAAGCCAGTTCGGGCTGATGTGGCGTCGCTTCCGGCGCCACAAGCTGGCGGTGGTGAGCCTGTGGGTGGCGGGCCTTTTCTATCTGGTGGCGCTGCTGGCCGAATTCCTCGCGCCGGTCGAACCCTCCGCCTATAGCGCGCGCTTCACCTATGCGCCGCCACAGGGGCTGCATTTCCTGCATCACAATGAGGACGGCAACTGGCAGTTCGGTCCCTATGTCTATGGCTACAAGACCGAGATCGACCCGGTGGCGCTGCGACGGACTTTCGTGATCGACGAGGCGGTGCGCCTGCCGGTGTCGTTCCTGGTCGAAAGCAAGCCCTATAGGCTGATGGGGTTCATCCCCATGTCGGTCAAGCTGATGGGGGTCGAGAACCCGCGCGACCCCTTCTACATCCTGGGCGCCGACCGGCTGGGGCGCGACATGCTGAGCCGGCTGATCCACGGCACGCGCATTTCGCTGTCGATCGGGGTGGCGGGCGTGACGCTAAGCCTGTTCTTCGGCATCGTGATCGGCGGCTTTGCCGGCTATTATGGCGGCTGGTTCGATAGCGCCGTGATGCGGGTGATCGAATTCATCCGCTCCATGCCCACCATTCCGCTCTGGCTGGGGCTGGCCGCGGCCTTGCCCAGGGACTGGTCGGCGCTGCAGACCTATTTCGCCATTACCATCATCCTGTCGCTGATCGGCTGGACCGAGCTGGCACGCGTGGTGCGGGGACGGTTTCTTTCACTTCGTACCGAGGACTTCGTGACGGCGGCGCAGCTCGACGGCGCCAGCGACTGGCGCATCATCACCCGGCATATGGTGCCCAGCTTCATGAGCCACATTATCGCTGCGGCGACGCTGGCCATTCCCGGCATGATCCTGGCGGAGACGGCGCTGTCCTTCCTCGGGCTCGGGCTGCAGGCACCCATCGTCAGCTGGGGCACGCTGCTGCAGGACGCGCAGAATATCCGCACGCTGGCCACGGCACCCTGGCTGCTGGCGCCGGGGCTCTGCGTGGTGGTGGTGATCCTGGCGATGAACTTCTTTGGCGATGGGCTGCGCGATGCGGCCGATCCACATGGGCGGTAGAGCAATGGCCGAAAATCCCATCCTGACCATCAAGGACATGTCCGTCAGCTTCTCCTCGCCCGACGAGGCCGATATCGAAGCGGTGCGGCAGGTGGACCTGACGCTGACGCCAGGCAAGACGCTGGCGCTGGTGGGTGAGAGCGGCTGCGGCAAGTCGGTGACGGCGCGCGCCGTGCTGCGGTTGCTCGACAACAATGCCGAAATCCGGCGCGGGTCGATCCGGTTCGAGCCAGAGGGTCAGGCGCCGACCGATATTGCCCGGCTCAAGCCGGATAGCCTGCCGCTGCGGGCCATTCGCGGCAACCAGATTGCGATGATCTTCCAGGAACCGATGAGCTCGCTTTCCCCGGTGCATACCATCGGCGACCAGATCGACGAGATGATGATCATCCACGAGGGGCTGAAGCCCAAGGCGGCGCGCGAGCGCACCGTGGCGTTGCTGGATCAGGTGGGGATACCCGGCGCGCGGGAGCGGGCAGATGCTTATCCGTTCCAGCTGTCGGGGGGGCTGCGGCAGCGCGCCATGATCGCCATGGCCCTGGCCTGTACGCCGCAAATCCTGATTGCGGACGAGCCGACCACGGCTTTGGATGTGACGACGCAGGCGCAAATCCTTGACCTGCTGCGGCAGCTGCAGGCCGATTTCGGCATGGCCATGCTGTTCATCACCCATGATCTGGGCGTGGTTGCCGAAATCGCCGACGAGGTGGCGGTGATGTATCTGGGCGATGTGGTGGAGCAGGGTAGCGTCTATGACGTCTTCGCCCGGCCCAGCCACCCCTATACCCAGGCCCTGATGAACTCCATTCCCAAGCTGGCGCGCAAGGCTGACCGGGTGCGGCTCTCGCCAATCAAGGGCACGGTGCCGGCGCCCAAGGATCGGCCGGAAGGCTGCGCCTTCACCAGCCGCTGCCCATACGCTTTCGAGCCGTGTCCGACGATCAGGCCGGCGCAGACAGATGTGGGCAATGGCCACCACGCGCGCTGCCATCTGCTGACCCGCGTGCCGGTGGAGGAGCCAGCATGAGCAAATTGCTGAGTGTCGAGCATCTTTCAAAGCACTTTCTGCTTTCGGGTGGCTGGTTCGGGCCGGAAAGGCGGCTCGATGCGCTGACCGATATCAATTTGAGTGTGGAAGCAGGTGAGACGCTGGCCATTGTGGGTGAAAGCGGCTGCGGCAAGACCACACTGGGGCGCTGTATCATCGCGGCGCAAAGCACCAGCGAGGGCAGGGTGGTGTATCACCCCACATCGGGCGGCGATGTCGAACTGACGGCGCTTTCCAAGCGGGAGATCAAGCCGTGGCGGCAGGATATCCGCATGATCTTCCAGGACCCGATGAGCTCGCTCAACCCCAATATGCGGGTGTTCGACATTGTCGCCGAGCCCCTGCGCATCCACCGCATCTGCAAAGGGCGGGAACTGGAGGAGCGGGTGATCTCGACGCTGGAGAAGGTGGGCATTCCGGCCGAGGCGGTCGGGCGCTATCCGCATGCCTTTTCGGGCGGGCAGCGTCAGCGCATTGGCATTGCCCGGGCGCTGGTGCTCGACCCCAGGCTGGTGATCGCCGACGAGGCGGTCTCGGCGCTGGACGTTTCGATCCAGGCGCAGGTGCTGAACCTGCTGGAAGACCTCAAGGACGAGTTCGGGCTGACCTACATCTTCATCAGCCATGATCTGGGGGTGGTCAACTACATCGCCGACCGGGTGGTGGTGATGTATCTGGGCCATGTGGTGGAAAACGCGCCCACCGAGATGCTGTTCGAGCAGCCGCGCCATCCCTATACCGAACTGCTGCTCGAAGCGCTGCCCATTGCCGACCCGCTCCGGCGCAAGGGCCGGAAAAAAGAGGTGCGCGGGGAAATTCCCTATCTGGGCAATCGGCCGGCCGGCTGCCCGTTCCACACGCGCTGCAAATATGCCGAGGATGTGTGCCGCAAGGACAAGCCGGCGCTGCGACCGATCAACGGCACGGCGCAGGAAGCGGCCTGCCACTTCGCCGAAAAGCTGGAATTGAAGGGTGCCTATGAAGACGCGCCCATCGGCCATGGCGTGGAGGCGAGCCTGGATGCGTCGCGGCGGCCACACGTTCATCAAAGCGGGGGCGATGGCTCCACTGCTGAGTTCGCAAGGAATTTGCCTGAATGACCTATGATCCAGTGAGCGCCAATCCGCTGCACGGCAATCCGCTCAAGAGCCGCGCCGATATGGAAAACGCGCTGCATGACCTGTTCAATCCGCTGCTGCCGTTCTTCTCCGACGGCGGCGCGCGGGTGCGGCTGGATGCGGCGGGGGCGCATTTCGACCGGGCGGCGGCGGACCTCGAAGGGTTCGCGCGCCCGCTCTGGGGCGTGACGCCGCTGGCTGCGGGCGGCGGCAGTTTCGAGCACTGGGAACTTTATCGGCGCGGACTGGCCAATGGCACCGACCCCGAGCATCCCGAATATTGGGGCACCGTCAATTCGACCGACCAGCGCATGGTGGAGCTGGCGGCGATCGGCTTTGCCATGCGGATGGTGCCGCAACTGGTGTGGGAGCCGCTGGACGAGAAAGCCAAGGCCAATCTGGCGGCATATCTCAAGCATGCCCGCAGCTTCGATTATGCCGACAACAACTGGAAGTTCTTCCGCATCCTCGTCGATCTGGGGCTGGAGGAATGCGGGGTGGCGTTCGACCGCTCGCTGACCGAGAAATATCTCGAGGAACTGGACGGATTCTACCTCGGCGACGGCTGGTATCGCGATGGCAATATCAGGCGGATCGACCACTACATTCCCTTTGCCATGCACTTTTATGGGCTGATCTATGCCAGGCTGGCGCGCGGCGACGAGGCGCGCGTCGCTGCCTACAAGGAGCGGGCGCAGCTCTTCGCCAGGGATATTCGCCACTGGTTCGACGAGGATGGCGGCACACTCGCCTTTGGGCGGAGCCTCACCTATCGCTTTGCCTGTGGCGGCTTCTGGGGTGCACTGGCCTTTGCCGACCTCGAGGCCCTGCCCTGGGGCGAGATCAAGGGGCAGTTCATGCGCCACCTGCGCTGGTGGGCAGACAAGCCGATCGCCAACCGCGATGGCATTCTCTCCATCGGCTATGGCTATCCCGACCTCTTGATGTCCGAAAGCTACAATTCGGCCGGCTCGCCCTATTGGGCGCTCAAGGCGTTTCTGCCCCTGGCGCTGCCGGCGGACCATCCGTTCTGGACGGCAGAGGAAACCCCGGCAGTGACCAGCAAGAAGCCGGTGCCGCTCAGGCATCCCGGCATGGTGATGATGCACACCAAGGGCAATGTGGTGGCTTTGTCGAGCGGGCAGCAGAACTGGCAGATGCGCCATGGCACCGAGAAATATGCCAAATTCGTCTATTCCAGCCGCTATGGTTTCTCGGTGGAAGTGGACGAACGTGCCTATCACCAGGGCGCGTTCGACGGGGCGCTGGCGTTTTCCGACGATGGCCGGCATTACCGGGTGCGGGAAACCAATGAGGTGGCGAAAATTGCCGAGAGCACGCTGTTCTCGCGCTGGAAGCCGTGGGCCGATGTCGTGGTCGAGACCTGGCTCATTCCGGCCAATGGCTGGCATGTGCGGGCGCACCGGATCGTGACCCCGCGGGCGCTGCATGCCACCGAAGGCGGCTTTGCCATTGGTCGGGCCGATGCAAATGCCGATAGCTGTATCGACGAGTCTGGACGCGCGGTGGCCAGAAGCCAGACCGATGTGAGCGCCATTGTCGATCTTGGCGGGACGCGCGAGGGGCGGGCGCACAGGGCGCTTCCCAATACCAATCTCATCGTTTCCAAGACCATCGTGCCGCAATTGCGCGGCGATATCGCGGCGGGAACGACGGTGCTGATGACGGCGGCGATGGCGCTGCCGGCGGGGGCGGAGGCCGAGGTGCTGCTGGCGCGGCCGCCTGCGCCCCCGGATCTCGCTGCCCTGGAGGCGCTGTTTGCCCGCGAGGGCGTGGATGTCAGCGCCATAATGGTGCCGGAGCGGTTCTGATGGCCCCCAAACTCGCCTTCGCCCTGGCGGCGGACAAAACCAAACATGTGTTCGACGCGGCGGCGCTGGCGCGGCTGGCCAGGACCTGCGACGTGGTGCAGACGGCGCCGCTGGAAGAGTTCGACAGCCCGGCGGCACGTGGCGTGCTGGGGCAGATCGATATCCTCGTCACCGGCTGGGGCTGCCCCATGGTGACGGCGGACGTGGTGCGGGCGGCGCCCAATCTCAAGCTCATTGCGCATGCGGCGGGCACGGTGAAGTACACGCTTGACCCGGCAGTCTATGATGCCGGCATCAGGGTGACCCATGCTGCCGATGCCAATGCGGTGCCGGTGGCCGAATATACGCTGGCCTCGATCATTTTTGCCAACAAGCGGGCATTCGAGCTGCGCGACCGCTATCGGGCCGATCCGGGGCGTCGCTCGAGCTATGCGCTGATGGACGAGCCCATCGGAAACTACCATCGCACCATCGGGCTGGTGGGCGCCTCGCGCATCGGCCGCAAGGTGGCGACGATGCTGGCGGGCTTCGACTTCACGGTGCTGGTCAGCGACCCGTTTGTGCGCATGGGCGATCCGGTGCTGGCGGGCGCTGAACTGGTGAGCCTCGACACGCTGATGGCCCGTTCGGACGTGGTTTCGGTGCATGCGCCGTCGCTGCCCGCGACGCGGGCCATGATCGGGGCACGGGAATTGCAGCTGATGAAGGACGGGGCCGCCTTCATCAATACGGCGCGCGGGGCGCTGGTGGATGAGGCAGCGCTGATCGCCGAATTGCAGACCGGGCGCATCCATGCGGTGATCGACGTAACCGATCCGGAAATTCCCGAACGGGGATCGCCGCTGTACAGCCTGCCCAATGTATTTCTTACGCCCCATATTGCCGGGGCAGTTGGCACGGAGCGGCTGCGGCTGGGGCAGTTGGCGATCGAGGAAGTGGAGCGGTTCGTCATGGGCCTGCCGCTGGAATTCGCGGTCGAGCCGGCACTGCTGGAGCGGTTGGCATAGTGGGCTTGATCCAGCCTCATCCACCGGCCGGCACCTCCCCTCGACGGGGGAGGTTGGGAGGGGGTGTTGAGAGCCACGATATCGGGGCTAACCGCCCCCACCCTTGATCCCTCCCCGCAAGAGCCTGCACTCGGGCGCGCCAGAGCGCGACCCGGGTGGGGAGGGTGTCGATTGAGATATTTGAGCTGGTGAGCAATGAAACCGCCTATCGCTGAAAACCCCCAGGTCACGGGCCATGCCGAACACGAGGCGCGACTGCAGTTTCTGACCTGGGACCGCACACAAGCCGATATCGAGTCGCCGGAGCATCGGGCGCGGCAGGCTCGTCTTGCACAAGCGGCGGGCGCCAGCTTTCATCCGACTGCCTATGTGGCGGCAGAGGCGGCCATTTTCACCAGCCATCTGGTGCTGGGAGAGCAAAGCTGGATCGCCGGGCATGCGCTGGTGCGGG
>NZ_JAUYGL010000227.1 GCF_030689745.1 Devosia sp. | reverse complement strand
GAGGGGCGGCGCGTCGTACCTGTCCTGCTTGAAGGCCTGCCAGTTCCGCTTCTGCGCCAGGCACTCGGCGAGCCAGGCCTGCCGGTCCGGCTCGGCTGCTGCGTGGCGCGCCTCCAGCCGGGCGTTGAGCCGGTCGAGGATGGCGCCGATATCGCCGAACAGGGGCAGGCTCTGGTTGTAGTGCTGCACGTCGTCGGCATCGGCATTGATGTTGATGACCTGGCGCACCTTGGGATAGCCGATGCCCGAGCAGTCGCTCTGGCAAACGGCGCGCGAGCCCGCGACAATCAGCAGTTCGGCATGTTCCATGCCGTAATTGCCGCTCATCGAGCCCTTGCTGCCGGCAACATGCAGGTTCTGCGGATGTGCGTCGGGTAGCACACCGATCGATCCCGGGCTGAGCAGCACGACGGCGCCGGACAGTTCGGCCAGCCGGCGCAGCTGGTCGGCGAAGCGGCGGGTGCCACCGCCGGCCTTGATGGCAATGCGCCGGTGGCTGAGGATGATGCCGACCGCCCGCTCGAGCGCGGCATCGTCGGCCGGAACCTGGGGCGCCAGCTCGGCGCGGCGCGGCAGGGCGTCGATCCGCAGCGTTACCGCCTGAGGCTGCACGTTGATCGGGGTCAGCAGGTAGAACGGGCCGGCATGAGTGGGGTGAAAGACGGTGGCGGCCCCCTGCCGCAGCGCTTCGCGCAGCGCCTCGGGCGTATGAAGTGTATAGGATCGACCCATCAGCGCGGTGAGCTGGCCATAGATGCCCTGTTCCCGCTTGGGCACCTGCTGCATGTTGTAGCCCTCGCCATGCGTCGTCTCGTCGCCATAGATGTGGTAGACGCCGATGCCGTTCGAGCTTGCCGCGAGCGATGCCGCCATAGCTTGCAGCGCGCCGGGGCCGATCGAGGTGATGACGGCGCAGGTCTCACCATAGGTCCAGCGCAAGGCGGTCGCGGCATGGGCCATTTCCACCTCGTTGCGGAACTGCCAGGTGCGCACCAGCCCATGCGCCTCATAGACGCGCAGGGTCTCGGCCAGAGCAGTGGAGCCGTGACCGAAAATGGCGAAGAACTTGCTGACCCCCTGGCGCATCAGGCCCAGCAGCAGCGCTTCGCAGCAGGACAGCGTGACGAGGCCGGCCAGTCCACCCGAGGCAATGGCCGCTTCCACCCCGCCCGCGGCAGCAATGGCGGCGGCCCGGCTCTCGATGGCCGTCGCCGATGACGGTGCGTTTCCCTGGTGCATGGCTCAGCCCGCCGGATCGAGGCTGACGGCGCGTCCGCTGCGGGCAGACTCCTCGGCGGCGAGGGCGAAACGCAGGATGGTACGGCCCTCCCGCGCGCTCAGCTTGGGCGCCGTGCCATGGCGCAGCGCCTCGATATAGGCGCGGGTGGAGTGGACGAAGCTGGCTTCCCAGCCGGTCTCGAGATTGTGGAAGGTCTGCACCGACCCGTCGCGGTACAGCGCCAGCGGCGGCGGATCGCCGAGGCGCCCATGGCCGCAATTGATCCAGATGACGCCCTTGCTGCCGGTGATCTCGATCCGGTCGTCCTGAGCATAGTGGCGGGTGATGATCTCGAGTTCGGGCGAATAGACCACTTCGAGATTGCCCATCCGGTTGCCGGGGAAGCGGAACGAGACCATGGCCGGGGCGTCGAACACGAAGCCGCTCGGCGATACCGTCTCGCCGATGAAGGCATGCACCATGTCCGGATTGCCCATGAAATGCCAGGCCAGGGCAAACTTGTGGTGCCCGTCGTCAAAGACCAGCGGGCCGCCGCCGGCCTGTCCCTTGTCCTGCCGCCAGACCTCGGCGCGGGGCGGGACCTTCCACGCCGTCTTGCTGGCGCCGGGATTGCTTTTCAGCCTTATGGTCAGAGGCTCGCCGATGGCACCCTGCTCGATGAGCGCCTTGGCCTTGATCACCGGCGGGTAGAAGATGAAGTTCTCGAACACCTTGAACGGCTTGCTTGATGCCTCGGCGGCGGCGACCAGCGTGTCGGCCTGGGCGAGGTCGAGCGTCATCGGCTTTTGCAGCGACACGGCCTTGCCGGCCGCAATGGCCGCCAGCGCCACCTCCAGATGCAGGTGATGCGGCAGCAGGATCTCGACCAGGTCCACATTGGGATCGGCCAGCACCGACCGGTAGTCGTCGGTGATACGCGCATCCCCGACGCCCCAGGCGAGCGCCCGGCCGCGCGCTGTGGCGATGTCGTTGTCGCACAGGGCCACGATCCGGGCATGCGGGTTGGCCAGGTACTCGATGGCGTGCAGGTCTGAGATGCGGCCCGTGCCGATAATGCCCACACGGACAGTGTCGAAGGTCATGCCTTGCTCCAATTGGATAAAGTGCTGCTGTAATTGATGAGAAGCGCGCCCAGCTCGGTCAGCCGTTCCATGCTGATGCGCGCCGTCGGGCCAGAGACGCCGATAGCCGCGATCATCTCGCCCGAGGCGGTGAAGACCGGGACGGCGGCGCAGCGAATGCCGGAGGAGAATTCCTCGTCATCCTGCGCATAGCCGCGCCGGCGCGAGGCCTCGATTTCGGCCTCCAGCGCTGGCTGCCGGGTAATGGTTTTGGGGGTGAACACTTCGAGTCGCCCGCAATCGCTGGCGCTGCCGAAGGCCAGGAAGGCCTTGCCCAGGGCCGTGCAGTGCAGCGGCGCGAGCGACCCGATCGGGTGGTCGACCTTGAGCGGCAGGGGCGAGGCCACCTTGTCCACATACCAGACGCGCGTCCCGACCTGCACGGCCATATGCGCGCATTCATTGGTCACCTGCACCAGCTCGACCAGCGTATCGTGCAAGGATTCGCGGCATTCGATGATGTCTTCCAGGTCGTGCCCCCGGCGCGGCTGCACCTTGGTGGTGGCGCTGTAGCGGCGGCCGTCGGTCTGCTCGGCATATCCTGCCGCGACCAGCGTGCGCAGCAGGTGGGAGGCGTTGGATTTGTCGACGTTGAGGTGGGTGGCGATGTCGGTCAGGCGGGAGGGCTCGGACTGTTGGGTCAGGTAGTCGAGGGTTTCGAGGCCCCGGTTCAGCGATTGCAGCAGGCGCATTTGATCGTTCTCCAACTTGCGATGAACAAGTTTAATATACGGCAATCAATAGTTCAACCTACG
>NZ_JAUYGL010000225.1 GCF_030689745.1 Devosia sp. | reverse complement strand
GCCCCAGATCGGCTCAGCGTCAGGCTGGACCAGTTATGCGCCCGCCATGCCAATGCAGCAGGCCCCCGCGGCGCGGCTTGATGGCTTTGCTGAACCTTCCGCGCGCATGGAACCGAGCCCGGTGACGCCGGACGCCGAGTTTCCGCTCGGGGTGGCGCGGGCGCAAATGTTCGAGAACTTTATCGTCGCCCAGAACGGGGATTCCCTGGTGCTGGTCGATCAGCACGCTGCCCATGGACGGCTGGTCTATGAGCGGTTCAAGGCACAGCTGGCGTCGGGCCCGGTCCCCAGCCAGGCGCAGTTGATCCCGCTGGTGGTGGAACTGCCCGAGGAAGACTGCGCCCGGCTCGAAGACGCCGCACCGGAGCTGGAACGTTTCGGACTCTATCTCGAACGCTTCGGGCCGCGTGCCGTCGCGGTGCGCGAAACCCCCGCGCTATTGGGCAATACCGACATTGAAGGGCTGGTGCGCGATATTGCCGACGGGCTGGCCGAATGGGATTCCATCGCCGCGGTCAGCGACCGCATGGAGGCCATCATCGCCCGCATGGCCTGCCATGGCTCGGTACGGTCAGGGCGACGGCTCAGGGTCGACGAAATGAACGCTCTCCTGCGGGACATGGAAGCCACGCCGCATTCCGGCCAATGCATCCACGGCCGCCCGACCTATGTCGAGCTCAAGCAGAAGGACATCGAGCGGCTGTTCGGGCGGACGAGGTAGACGTATCTCTAGATGATACGTATTCTTGACATCAAGTTTAGTATCACTTAATGATACGTTCTCAGGTTGCGGATGATTGGATCGTTCAAAGGCAAGTTTGCCGAGCAGGTATCGCGTGGCAGCTGCCCCAAGGGCTTTGCGCCGGATCTGTTGCGTCCTGCGCAACGTAAGTTGGCGGCCTTGATGTCAGCCACAGAGCTTGCCGATCTACGCGTGCCGCCTGGCAACCGGCTGGAAGCGCTGTCGGGCATTAGGGCAGGACAGCATTCGATCCGCATCAACCAGCAATGGCGTATCTGTTTCCGCTGGGTGGATGGACGCGCCGAGGATGTCGAGATTGTCGATTACCACTGAAGGGACATGACCATGGCTATCAGGATCACGCCACCGGTGCATCCGGGGGAATATCTCCGCGAGGAGCTGCTGGAGCCGCTCAAGCTAACGCCCTATGCCCTGGCAGCCCGGCTTGGCGTGCCGCGTACGCGGATCGAGCGGCTGGTGCGGGCGGAAACCGGTGTCACGCCCGACACTGCGCTGCGACTGGGGCGGTTCTTTTCAATGACGCCGGAATTCTGGATCAACATGCAGGGTCTCTACGACCTGACACTGGCCGAAGCGGCTGCGGACGAGGCCTTGCGGTCCATCGAACCGATGACCCTGCCCGCAGCCTGAGCCATTCGGCCTAGGCCTCATGGCCTTCTTGCCTCAAATCGTTCCACAGGAGCGATTTGACCCTGCGGGTCGGTTCGAAGTTACTGAAACACACTCGCGCCCTTGTCGGCGACGCCGACCATGGCGCGGAAGTTGGCGAAGAGTTCGCGGCCCATGCCGAAATGCTGGCTGCGCAGATCTTCGGTGGCCGGGGTGCGGGCGAAGAATTCCTTTTCGTCGCCGAGGAAGGTCAGCGTGCCCGCATTGGCGTCGAGCCGGATCATGTCGCCGTTGCGGATCTTGGAGATCGGGCCGCCATTGACCGCTTCGGGGGTCATGTGGATGGCAGCAGGCACCTTGCCCGAAGCGCCGGACATGCGGCCATCGGTGAGCAATGCCACCTTGAAGCCGCGATCCTGCAGCAGGCCCAGCGCCGGGGTCAGCTTGTGCAATTCGGGCATGCCGAGTGCCTTGGGGCCGGAGAAGCGTACCACGGCAATAAGGTCCCCAGTGAGCTCGCCAGCCTTGAAGGCCGCCTGCAGGCCTTCCTGACCATGGAACACCCGCGCGGGTGCTTCGATGACGCGGTGCTCGGGCTTGACGGCGGAGACCTTGATTACCGAACGGCCGAGATTGCCGCTCAGCAGCTTGAGGCCACCGGTCTCCTGGAATGGCTTGGCCACCGTGGTCAGCACCTTGGGCAGCGCCGATTCCTTGGGTGCGGGCTCGAAGGCCAGCTTGTCGTCGATCAGCTTGGCCTCGACGGTATAGTTGGACAGCCCGTTGCCCCAGACGGTCTTGACGTCTTCATGCAGGTGGCCGCTCTCGAGCAGTTCCTGGATAAGGAAGCCCATGCCGCCGGCGGCGTGGAAGTGATTCACATCGGCCACGCCATTGGGATAGACGCGGGCCAGCAGCGGGGTCGCGTCGGAGAGATCGCTCATATCGTCCCAGGTGACCTGCAGGCCAGCGGCGGCCGCAATGGCGATCAGATGCATGGTGTGGTTGGTGGATCCGCCTGTGGCGTGCAGGCCGACCAGACCGTTGACGATGGCCTTTGCATCAATGACGTGACCGACCGGGGTGTAGTCATTGCCCTGCGCGCTCAACGACAGGGCCCGCACCGAGGCAGCCTTGGTCAGCGCATCGCGCAGCGGGGTGCCCGGATTGACGAAGCTGGCGCCCGGCAGGTGCAGGCCCATGATTTCCATCAGCATCTGGTTGGAATTGGCAGTGCCATAGAAGGTGCAAGTGCCGGGCGAGTGGTAGGATTTGGACTCGGCTTCGAGCAGTTCGGCGCGGCCGACCTTGCCCTCCATATAGAGCTGGCGGACCTTGGCCTTCTCGTCTTTGGGCAGGCCCGAGGGCATGGGGCCGGCGGGAATGAAAACGGCCGGCAGATGGCCGAAGGTCAGGGCGCCGATCAGCAGGCCGGGGACGATCTTGTCGCAAATGCCAAGATAGACAGCAGCGTCAAACATGTTGTGGCTCAAGGCGATGGCCGTGGCCATGGCGATCACGTCGCGGCTGAACAGGCTGAGATCCATGCCCGGCTGGCCCTGGGTGACGCCGTCGCACATCGCCGGCACACCGCCGGCAAACTGGGCCGTTGCGCCCATCTCACGGGCGGCCTGCTTGATGATGTCTGGATAGAATTGATAGGGCTGATGCGCGCTCAGCATGTCGTTGTAACTGCTGACGATACCCAGATTGAGCGACTTGCCGCCGGCCAGTTGCGCCTTCTCGGTGGGCGAGCAGGCGGCAAAGGCGTGGGCCAGATTGCCACAGGAGAGTACGGTGCGGTTGACGCCGGCCTCGCGGGCGGCATCAAGACGGTTGAGATAATCAAGGCGGCTATCGCGGCTGCGTGCCGTGATACGATCGGTAACATCCTGGATGGCCTGACGGACAGACATATCGGCTCCTAACTTTGCAGTTGTCGCGCCTTCAACGAGGAAAAGCGGGACCGCTTTTCCTCAAAAACGCGCCGGGAGCCCTTCGTGGCCAGAGCGGTCAATTGGGGATCGCTGAGGGGACTATGGGCACCAGTAGACGTTGACAGTATGGCCGGACCGCAAGACGGCACGAATGGGCATGTCCTCGATCGGGCCATCTCCCAAAGCAGCGTCAAGAACGGCGGCTTTTTCCTCCCCTTCGATATGAAGGTACAGCCCATCCGCGCGGAGGAGGCGCGGCAGGGTAAAGGTGATGCGCGGTTCGCCCGCGCCTGGCGCACGGATCGCCAGGGTCGGGCCGTCGGCAGTCAGCGCCTCGTCCAGCGTGTCACCGCCGGGAAAGAACGAGGCCGTGTGGCCGTCGCTGCCCATGCCCAGCACGACAGCAGCAAACTGTTCGGGCAGCCCCTCCAGCAGAGCATTGGTGCGAGCGACACCAGCGGCATCGGGCTCATTGCCCCCCGAATAGAGCGGGAAGAACCGCGCCACGGCGGCCGGGCCCTGCAGCATGCGCTCATTGACCAGCAGCGCGTTGGAGCGGTCATTGGTTTCGTCGACCCAGCGCTCATCGACCAGGGTGACGATGACCTTGGACCAGTCGATATCCTTGGTCTTGCCCAAGGCGAGAAAGAAACGGCCCGGCGTCGAGCCACCACTGACGGCAATGGCGGCCTCGCCCCGCGCGGCGATGGCAGCGCGAATGCGATCGGCAACGGCCTCCGCCAATTCCTGGGCGAGGGTCGACTTGTCAGCAAAGCTGCGGCGTTCAATGGTCATGCCCAAATTCCTTCCAAGACAGTCGCTCTTTCGCCCCCCTTGATGGGAGGGACTGAGGCGGGGACCATCAGCGAACCACAAGGCGTCCCCTCCCCAGCTTTGCCAATGCCCATTGGGCCCAGCGTCGCCACCTTCCCCTCAAGGGGGAGGGTGAGCCAGAGCCGAAGCATTAGTTGTCGTCCTCATGCCAGGTGCGGCCGTCGCGTTCGATCAGGGCGATGGCGCCGCTGGGGCCCCAGGTGCCAGCCACATAGGATTGCGGCGCATCGGTCGAGCGCTCCCAGGCCTCGCGGATCGGGTCGATCCACTTCCAGGCCGCCTCCAGTTCGTCGCGGCGCATGAACAAGGTCTGGTTGCCGCGGATAACGTCGAGCAGCAGCCGCTCATAGGCTTCTGGCGTTCGTTCGGAGAACGCCAGGGCAAAGCTCAGATTGAGCGGCTCTTCGCGCAGGCGCATGCCGCCAGGACCGGGATCCTTGATCATCATCATCAGCTTGACGCCCTCATCGGGCTGCAGGCGGATGATCAGCTTGTTGGCCTTGGGCGCGCCCTCGGCATGATCGAAGATGGAGTGCGGGATCGGCTTGAACTGGATGGCAATTTCCGAGACGCGGTTGGCCATGCGTTTGCCGGTGCGGAAATAGAAGGGCACGCCGGCCCAGCGCCAGTTTTCAATTTCGACCTTGAGCGCCACAAAGGTTTCGGTGCGGCTGCCCTTCTTGTCGTCGGGCAATTCGTCCTGATAGCTGGCCACCGAGGTGGTTTCCGAGCTGACACCCCTATACTGGCCGCGCACGGTATTCTTGGCGACATCACCATTGGTGATGGGCTTGAGCGAACGCAGCACCTTGAGCTTTTCATCGCGCAGCGCATTGGCGTCGTCGCTGGCCGGCGGCTCCATGGCCACCAGGCACAGCAGCTGCAGCATGTGGTTCTGGATCATGTCGCGCAGGGCGCCCGATTCATCGTAATAGCCCCGCGTGCCGGCGCCGACGCTTTCGGCCACGGTGAGCTGGACATGGTCGATATGGGCGGAGTTCCAGATCGGCTCGAACATGGTGTTGGCAAAGCGCAGCGCCAGAAGGTTCTGCACCGTCTCTTTGCCGAGATAGTGGTCGATGCGGTAGACCTGATCTTCCTTGAAAATCCTGGCGACGCCGTCATTGATCTCCACCGAGGAGGCAAGGTCGTGGCCCAAGGGTTTTTCGATCACCACACGCGCATCGCGGCGATAAAGCTTCTTCTTGTGCAGGTATTCAGCGATCGGCGCGAACAGGTCAGGCGCGACGGCGAGATAGAAGGCGCGGATCACTTCCGGATCGTCGCGCAGATTTTTACCCAAATCGCCCGAGGCCTCGGGGTTGCTGGCATCGACCGGCACATAGGAGAAAATCTTGATGAAACGGTCGATGACCTTTTCATCCTGATATTCCTTCTCGACGAACTGGACGATGGCGTCGCGCGCCGACTTCTGGAACTCCGCGTCACTGAGCTTGGAGCGCGAGGCGCCGATGATGCGGCTGGTCTCGTCGAACTGGCCATCGTGGAAGCGGTGATACAGCGCCGGGATCAGCTTGCGCTTGGTCAGGTCACCAGTGGCGCCGAACACCACATAGTCGAAGGACGGAACGGGAATGATGCGGCTGGACAATGGGCTAGTCCCTGGTTTTACGGTCGGTTCAGGCGAAATTTTGCTTGGCGAGGATGATCGCGCCATGCAGCGGCTCGTGGCGCGGCAGCATGACGAAATCGCCATAGCGCTTTTCCAGCAATGGGAACAGACGCTGGCCGAAGCCACCGACGATCGCCATCACCTTGGCATTGCGCGCCTTGAACCAGTTCACATAGGTTTCGATGTAGCCAAACTGCAGGTCGAGCATTTTGAGGGCAACCGGGTCGCCTTGTTCAAGATAGTCGCTCAACAGCGGCATGATTTTACCGTATTCGGCGGGGGCACGGCCGATCAACGCATCGTCGCAACCTTCCGAGCCGTCCCGGCTGATGATCTTGAGGTCCATGTCGGCGGCAAATGACCAGGTCATGACCGCCTGATTGTCGCCGCCAAGCATTGCAATCACCGCCCTGGTCAGTGGCGAGGCCGGCACCAGGCCATCTTCGGCTTCCACCGCATAGCGCACCAGTTCGCGCCCCAGAATGGCGCCACTCATCTGGTCACCGATCTGGAAACCCCAGCCACCGGCCTGATGGCGCTGACCATCCACCACCGCCAGGGCGGCCGAGCCGGTGCCGACAATGATCACCGCGCCCTCCTCGCCGGCCAGGGCGCCGGCATGGGCAATATCGATATCGTCATAGACCTTCACCCCGGCGAAGGGCCAGGCGCGTGCGGCGAATTCATCGCGGGCCGAATCCATACGGCCGCCGGCCATACCGAAGCAGGCAAAGGTGTTGGCGGTTTGCGCATAGTCGATGCCGGCAGCCTTGAAGACGTCACGCGTGCCATCCAGAATGGCCTTGTAGGCAGGCGCGCCATCGTCGATCTGCAGGTTGGAGCGGCCATTCTTGACTTCTGCCAGGGTGCGCAGATTCTCATCGGCCAGACGCACGCGGCAATTGGTACCGCCGCCATCAACGCCAAGGTAGTATCTGGTCACGCTCGGAGTCTCCGAAATCAGAAGGGATTCTAGGTGGTTTCGGCGCGGACCATAATGCCAAAGCGGCTAAGACGAAAGTAGGATAAGGCACAAAAAATCCCTGCCAAGTCCAAGCGCTGCATGGCTTGCCGGCGCCGGTGACATGGGCAGGCATTGGGGGACGATTTTGTGGCAATATCAGCGGGAGCAATCAGATGGGAATCTCGAACATGACACGACACGCGCTGGTGCTGGGGGGAGCCCGTTCGGGCAAGACCGCCTTTGCTGAAAGTCTGGCGCTGCGTAGCGGCAGCACGCCGGTCTATGTGGCGACCGCCGAGGTGCTTGACGGCGAGATGCGCGACCGGGTGGCCAGCCACCAGGCGGGACGCGCCGGGCAATTTGCCACCATCGAGGAGCCGCTGGCGCTGTCGACGACCCTGATCAAGGCGGCCCGGAGCCACGACGTCATTCTGGTGGACTGCCTGACCTTGTGGATCACCAATCTGCTGATCGCCGGGGAAAATGTCTCCGAGAAGGTCGAGCGGCTGAGCGATACGCTGGGGCAACTGGACGGGACGCGGGTCATTCTGGTGAGCAATGAGGTCGGGCTGGGCATCGTGCCGGACAATGCGATGGCGCGCACCTTCCGCGATCTGGCCGGCAGCGCGCACCAGCGGCTCGCCGACATCTGCGACGATGTGTATTTCGTCATTGCCGGCCTGCCGATGACGCTGAAGGGTGAACCGCCCATTCCGACCATGGGGCTGCCGCAATAAAGAGCGGCAGGGCTCTCCCATTGCGGCCAGAGGGGCGATGGCGCCGGGACCGCGAAGGCGTGGAGGAATTGACGAGCTCGCCGGCAGGACGACCGGCTCCACCCGGAGGTCTCATAGGCTGCGGCTCAGGCCGCCAGTATCAGCAATGCCAGCAGACTGCTTACCACCAACAGCACGTTGAGGGTCACGCGATAGAGCGTGAGCGCGCGGGTGATGTGGTAGGGACCGAGCCTGGTTTCGCCCTGCCCCATAATTGGCAGATCAACCATCTCGCCATCGTAACTGCGCGGTCCACCCAGCGAAAACCCAAGCGCGCCGGCGAAACTGGCTTCCGGCCAGCCTGAATTGGGCGAGCGGTGCTGCATGGCGTCGCGCTTTGCCGCCCGCCAGGCCCTGGACGGGCTGGCGCCGGACACGAAGAAGCTGGCAATGGTCACCAGAACCGCAGTCAGTCGGGCGGGGACCAGATTGACCAGATCATCGAGCCGCGCGGCCGCCCAACCGTAATCGGCATAGCGCGCATTGTGGTAGCCGATCATCGAGTCGGCGGTGTTGATGGCCTTGTAGAGCGCGATACCCGGCAGGCCGAGCAGGACCAGCCAGAACCAGGGTGCGACCACGCCGTCGGAGGTGCTTTCGGCCAGGGTTTCAATGGCGGCGCGGGACACGCCGGCACTATCAAGCTGCTGCGGATCGCGACCGACAATGTGGCTCACCGCTTCGCGCCCGGCTTCGAGCGAGGTCAGCAGCGCATCGGCCACCGCCTGCACCGCCCGCCCCAGCTCCTTTTGCGCCAGGAAGGGCGTAGCCAGCAGGATTTCGAGCACCCAGCCGAGCGGGATGCCGCGCAGCACCTGTTGCACCATGACCGTTACCACCAGCGTCGCGCCGAGCAGGGCGGCCAGGGCGATAATGCCGCGCGTGCGGCGCTGTTCGGCGGATTGCCCGTCCTTCCACAGCCGCTGTTCGAGCCAGGTGAGCAGATTGCCCATCCAGATCACCGGGTGACCGATCTGGTCGAGCAGGCGGGGAGGATAGCCCTGCCACCGCTCGAGAATCAGGACCAGGGGAGCGATCAATGCGTGCATCATTTCAGCCTAACCGGTTCGGCGAGCGCCACCAGGGCGTCGATATCAATATGCTGTTCGAGGTGAGCAGCCAGATCATCAAGCGTCTGCTCAATGCTGGCTTCATAGGCGAAATCGGGCGCTGCGACATTACCCAGCACGGCGCGACGGAAACTGTCAGCAGCAAAAAGCCCGTGCAGGTAGGTACCCTGTACCAGCCCGTCGGCACTGACGGCGCCTTCGTCGACGCCGCCGACTTGCGCAAAGGGCCGGGCAATGTCGGGACCCTGGGTGGCCCCCAAATGCATGTGATAGCCGGCGATGGTGGCGCCGGATGCCAGATGCAGGGCCTGTTCGACGCGCAATTGCTTGACCGGAGTCAGCACGGTTTGGACATCGAGCAGGCCGAGGCCGTCGCTGACACCGGGCGCCCCCTCGATGCCGTCGGGGTCGGCAATGGAACGGCCCAGCATCTGGTAGCCGCCGCAAATGCCGATGATACGCCCCCCGGCGCGGTGATGGGCCGCAATATCGATATCCCAGCCATTGGCGCGCAGGGCCGTCAGATCGCTGCGGGTGGCTTTGGAGCCCGGGAGGATGATCAGATCGGCGGCGCGCGGGATGGGTTGGCCCGGCGCCACCAGCACGAGATTGACCCCGGGCTCGGCGCGCAGCGGATCGAGATCGTCAAAATTGGCGATGCGCGGCAGTTGCGGCACGGCGATGGTGAAGCTGCCGGACTTGTCCGTGCTGTAGTCTGCCAGCGCCAGCACGTCCTCGGCAGGTAGCTTGTGGGCAGCGGGAAACCAGGGCACCGGGCCGAAGCAGGGCACGCCGGTTCTGTGTGCGAGAAAGGCAATGCCGTCGGCGAAAAGCGATGGATCACCCTGAAACTTGTTAATCAGGGTGGCGCGGATGCGTTTGGCATCCATGGGATCGACCACGGCAAAGGTGCCGACCACCGACGCGATGACCCCGCCGCGATGGATGTCACCAACCAAAATCACTGGAATATCAGCAGCTTGTGCGAAACCAAAATTGGCAATGTCATTGCTGCGCAGATTGACTTCGGAGGCGCTGCCAGCGCCTTCGACGAGAACGACGTCCACATCTGCCGCCAATTCGCGAAAGGCGCCGAGCACTTCGGGCAGCAGCTTGCCACGCTCATTCCAGTAGGTGCGCGCGGTCATTGAGGCCCGCCGCTGCCCTCGCACAACCACTTGTGAACCAGTTTCCAGTTCAGGCTTGAGCAAAACCGGGTTCATTGCGGTGGTCGGGGCGCGCCGCGACGCCCGCGCCTGCAGCGCCTGGGCCCGACCGATCTCACCACCATCGGCGGTGACGGCGGCATTATTGCTCATGTTCTGCGGCTTGAACGGCGCGACCCTGAGCCCGCGATTGGCCAGGGCGCGGCACAGTCCGGCGACCATCAGCGATTTGCCAACGTCCGACCCGGTCCCCATGAACATCAATGCCTTGGCCATGACCGGACTTATGCCGCATCAATGACGTGGGCGTAAGACCCCATCACCCGCCCGATCACCGCGCCCATGGGCGGCATGGCATCACCGCGCGCGTCGGTGGCGGCAAATAGCGGCGGCAGGCGTGACTGCCTGGCCGAGGAATAATGGAATTCGTGGCCGTTCAGATGCCCGGGCCAGGGCAGATCACCGGACTGTATCAGACGGCGATAGCCCAGAATGCGCTTGGGCCGGTCGATGCGTGTGGTTACCGGCAACAGCCCGGCCATGGCGTGGCTGGTGCCCGACTTATCCACCAGCGCCTCGCCCAGAACCATGAAGCCGCCGCACTCGCCATAGAGCAGCGCGCCGCGATCACGGGCCGCCACCAGACCCGCCTTGAACGCATCGGCGGCGGCGAGGGTCGCGCCATGCAGTTCGGGATAGCCGCCGGGCAGAAATACCGCATCGGCATCGAAGGCCGGGGCCTCATTGCGCAGGGGCGAAAAGAAACTCAGTTGCGCGCCCTGACTGCGCCAGCCATCGAGCAGATGCGGATAGGCAAAGGCAAAGGCATCGTCACGAGCAATCGCCATATGCTGGCCCAAAGGCGGCAGGCTGGGTGCGGCGCCGACGTCAGCGTCGAGCGGGGCAGCGATGGCCTGAAACCTGGCGAGATCGACATAGTCGCCCATGGCGGCCGCCGCTTCAGCCAGGAAGCCGTCAAATTCATTGACCTCACCGGGCAGCACCAATCCCAGATGGCGCTCGGGCAGCGCCAGCGCCGGGTTGCGCGGAATGGCGCCAAGGCAAGGGATGCCGGTCGCGGTAAGGGCATCAACCAGCATGCGCTCATGCTTGGTCGACGCCACGCGGTTGAGAATTACGCCCGCCACCCGCACCCCGACCCGCCAATGGGCAAAGCCGGCCACCAGCGGCGCGACCGACTGGCTTTGCCGGTCAGCGTCAACCACCAGCACCACGGGCAGTGCGAGCAGTTCAGCCAGATCGGCGGTGGAACCATTGCCGTCAGCAGCACCATCAAACAGGCCCATCACGCCCTCTACCAGCAGCAGATCGGCGCCTGTCGCCTGGGTGGCAGCCAGATGCTTGATGCGGCGCGGGCTCATCGACCATGGGTCGAGATTGACCGCTTCGCGCAACGCGGCGCGGCCAAGGAAGGTCGGGTCGATATAGTCAGGGCCGGTCTTGGCAGGGGCCACCACGACACCGCGCTGTCGCAAGGCCGCGAGCAGGCCGAGCGTGACCACGGTCTTGCCCGAGCCCGAGCGCGGCGCGGCAATGACAAGGCCGGCGGTCATGACGCCCCGCTCCCTCGAGAGGCGGGATTGAGGGGCGGCAGGTTAGGCGTGCGGGTCCAAACGCCCCCCTCCAGGGAGTGCGGCGACTGGAGCCGAAGCCCCTGAGCGGTGCTCATTTCAGCCAAAGACATGCCTCCGGGCCTCGTCGACATACCAGTCGAGGCTATCGCGATATTGGCTGACTGGCCCCAGCACGACGATGGCCGGGGTCGGCACGTCGCGCAAGCTTCCGGCCTCGGCCAGCGTGGTTTCGATCACGCTCTGCTGCGGGGTGGCCGCATGCGAGATGATGGCGAGACGATCATCGCCGGCCCGTCCTGCAGCAAGCAGTTTTTCGGCAATCGAGCCCAGGTGCTTGACCGCCATGAACATGACGATGACCGGCGCGGCCTGGGCGACCGCGGGCCAATTGACGCCATGCGGCACGGCGCCGGATTCATCGTGGCCGGTGAGAAACATCACCGCCTGATTGGTATCGCGATGGGTGACGGGAATGCCGGCATAGGCCAGGCCGCCAAGGCCCGAGGATATGCCGGGCACGATGCGGAAGGGAATGCCCGCCCTGGCCAAGGTACCGGCTTCCTCACCGCCGCGCCCAAACATGTAGGGATCACCGCCCTTGAGCCGCAGCACGCGCTTGCCGGCCTTGGCCAGAGCGATCAGTTGCAGGGAAATATCGGTCTGCCTGGGCGATGGCTTGCCACCGCGTTTGCCGGCAAAAATGCGCTCGATATGGCGCGGGGCCAGGGCCAGCAACTCGGGCGACACCAGTGCGTCATGGACGATGACATCGGCCTGCCCCAAGGCGTGATAGGCCAGGAGGGACACCAGGCCCGGCCCGCCGGGGCCGGCGCCAACCAGCCAGACACTGCCCGGTTCGAGCGCCGGAAAGTCGGCATTGTCGAGGGCGGCAAAATGGGTACGGCGGCGGGGTTTGCGGATCCAGCCAAACATTAGTGCATCAACCCTTGAGGCGCGCGATGGGAATGGGCAGAGTGGCGCGTCATGAAGCACCGCGTGCAATGAAGATTCTGATCCTGGGCGGCACCGCCGAAGCGCGTGAACTGGCGAACCGTCTGGTCGAGCTGGGGCATGCGGTCACCAGTTCGCTGGCCGGCCGGACACAAAACCCCACTTTGCCCACAGGTGCGGTGCGCCTGGGCGGGTTTGGCGGCGCATCCGGGTTGGCCGATTATCTTGGCAGCGAAGGCATTGAGCGACTGGTCGATGCCACCCACCCCTATGCCGGCATAATGTCGGCAAATGCCGTTGCGGCGGCGGCAGCAAGCGGCGTACCGCTGGTGCGCTATATGCGACCCAGCTGGGACCAGCCCGAGGGTGCGGACTGGACCCATGTCACCACGGCTACCGAAGCCGCCGCTGCGCTGCCGGCTGGCGCCAGGGTGCTGCTGACCACGGGGCATACCGGTCTGGCCGAATTTGTGGGGCGGTCGGATTGCTGTCTTCTCGTGCGCCTGATTGAAGCACCGGCCATGGCGATGCCGCCGCACGCCAGGCTGTTGCAGGATCGGCCGCCCTATGATCTGGCTGCTGAAACAGCGCTGCTGGAGCGCGAAAAAATCACTCATCTGGTCACCAAGAATTCCGGTGGCAGGCAGACGATGGCCAAGCTGGAAGCGGCACAGCAGATGGACGTAAAGGTGATCATGATTGCCCGCCCCGCCTATGGCCCGGCGCTCGAAGTGAGCAGCGTCGAGGCTGCCATCACGGCGCTGGCGCTGAACGGCTGACCGAAACCGGCAAGGTCGAAACCGGGATTGCAGCGGGCAATGGCGCAGGTGGCAAAGGCCGATTTGCGTTTGTACAGTTGCAGCGGCCCCGCCATCGCGGCCACCGCATCGGCGATGCCCGGCACCTCGCCACTGAGATCATCATCGTCAAGCAGACGCAGCGGCATGCCGAAATGCAGTGCGACCGGCAGGAGCACAGGGCTGGCCTGCTTGCGGCTATGGGTGCCGATGGCGGCCAGTTGATCGGGGTGGAGCGCCAGTTCGGCGAGGCACGATTCGATCAGGGCGATGATCTCAGCGGCACTGGCCGCCGAAGCAAAGCCGATACCGGCGACAAATCTGTCTGCTGGGGTGGGAATTGCCCCGAATCTAGCCGTCATAGTCGCCTCTCAACGTGAAGAGGCAGGTTCGCTCAAGACCGTTGCAGCTTCGGGGTTGGTCCCCGATTTGGGTCGACCGCACCGAATTCTGTTTCAGTTCCTTCGTGGGAACTCTGCGCCGTCCGGTTCTAGGCGGGCAGAAGCGCTTGGTCAATCAATGGCTTGGCAGGATCAGCGACCAGATAAGAATGCTTCTGAAAATGATTTGCAAATTCAACGACTTGCACCATGAGATATGGAACGGTATGGGCTTTTGATGAAACTGATCGAGGCTGAACAGTGACCATCACCGCAAACCGGACGCTTGCCATTGCGGCGATCAGCCTGTTGATCGGGCTGATCGTGCTGGGCCTGAAATTCCTCGCCTGGCGGATCACCGGCTCGATTGCGCTGTATTCTGATGCGCTGGAATCAATCGTCAATGTCGTCACCGCCGTCGCGGCCCTGGTCGCGGTGTGGCTGGCCCAGAAGCCGGCCGATGCCGCCCTGCCCTATGGCTATCACAAGGCGGAGTATTTCTCGGCGGTAGTTGTGGGCGTGATGATCATCGTCGCCGCCATGTTGATCGTGCGCGAAGCGGTGTTGGGCTTCATGGCGCCTACACTACCCGACGCCCCGGTCCAGGGCCTTGCCGTCAGCATCGTGGCAACGATGATCAATATGGCCTGGGCCTATGTGCTGATCCGCCATGGACGATCGGTGCGCTCGCCGGCGCTACAGGCCGATGGCAAGCATTTGATGACCGACGTGGTCTCAACGGCCGGCGTGGTAGTCGGCCTGGTGCTGGTCTATCTGACCGGCTGGGCCGTGCTGGATGCCATCCTGGCGGCGCTGGTGGCACTGAACATATTGTGGTCGGGCTGGGCCGTCATTCGCGACAGCGTTGGTGGCTTGATGGATGTTGCCGTGCCCAAGGACATCCAGCACACGATCCGCGAAGTCATCGCCAGCAATGCCGAGGGAGCCATCGAAGCCCATGACATCCGCACAAGGCAGGCCGGCAAGATGACCTTCATCGATTTTCACCTGGTGGTCCCCGGGACGATGCGCGTGGATGCCGCGCATGAAATTTGCGACACCATCGAGGCCAAGCTGCGCGAGGCGGTTCGCGAGGTGCAGATCACCATTCATGTCGAACCCGAAGACAAGGCCAAGCACTCGGGCATTGTGGTGGTGTAGCTTTGCGGTGCGTAACCCGCTGGCGAGGATTTCGAATCTCGACAACTCGGTTAAAATCACCTCGTCAACTTTGGAGGAGGAGATAAATATGAACCTGAATGCGCCCACCCAAATGGTGTTTATCATCGCCGTAGTACTCGCCCTCGTCGCACTCATCGGTTACTTCATGCCGACGATTGCGATCATCGGCGTCTATTCGTTCTGGATCATGACGGTGGCCTTTATCGTATTGGCCGCCGGCGTGATGTTCCGCGGCGCCTGACAAACGATTGGACCGACCAGGGGTCCTGGCCGGTCCGCCTTGCGCAAGCTTGCGGCGCAGCCGCAACGGCGGCAGAGTGGCGCCATGCGTACGCTCCTGTTTGTCCTATTCGCCTTGCTGAGCCTGCCTGCCTTCGCGCAGGGCGGGGACCGTTATGACAATGCGCGCTTTGGCTACAGCATTAGCGTGCCGGCCGGCTTTGTTGGACAGGGCGAGAGCGACAATGGTGACGGGCAGCACTTTGCCCTGCCCGGCCGCGCCATCACGCTCAGCGTCTGGGGCGGCTGGCTGGATAATTTTGACAGCGAAGTAGCCGCGCGCATGGCGCAGGACGCCACCGCAGGCTGGAACCAGACCTATCAGGCCGTCACGCCGCGCTGGGCCAGTTGGTCGGCCATCGCTGGCGGGCAAATTCTCTACCAGCGGATGATCCTGCTCTGCGACGGCCAGAGCTACGCCGCCTTCCGCGCCGAATATGGCGTGCGCGACCGAGCCGAGATGGACCCGGTCATTGAGCAACTGGCCGTGTCGCTGCGCGGGAGCGGCTGCTAGAACTCGATACCGACCTGTGCCTTCACGCCGGCGCGGAAGTGATGCTTGATCTCGGTCATTTCGGTGACCAGATCAGCGATCTCGATCAGCTCGTCCTTGGCATTGCGACCGGTGACGATGACATGGGTATCGACCGGCTTGTTGCTGAGGAATTCCACCACTTCGGCGATCGGCAGATAGTCGTAGCGCAGGCAGATATTGAGCTCGTCGAGCAGCACCATCTTGTAGCTGGGGTCCATGATCAGCGTCTTGGCATGCTCCCAGGCCTTGCGGGCGGCGGCCAGATCGCGCTGGCGGTCGGCAACGTCCCAGGTAAAACCCTCGCCCATGGCGTTGATGGTGACCAGCTCGGGGAATTTGAGCAGCACATCACGCTCGCCAGTTTCCCAGGCGCCCTTGACGAACTGCACCACACCGACCTTGAAACCATGGCCGAGGGCGCGGAATACCATGCCGAAGGCAGCGGTCGACTTTCCCTTGCCCTTGCCGGTATGGACAATGAGCAGGCCCTTTTCCTGGGTCTTGGTGGCCAGGATCTTGTTACGCGCCTCGCGCTTCTTGCGCATCTTCTCGGCGTGATAGGCGTCGCGTTCCGCCTCGGTCATCAGGTCGGTTTTCTTGGCGGGTCTGGCTGGTGTATCGGCGGGGTTTTCGGTCATGGGGCATCCTCCAGAAAAGCGTAGGCGGAGTTGGAGCGCGGGGTCCAGAGACCGCGCTGGCGGGCGTCGTTGAATTTGGCGATCAGCTCGTCATAGCCGTAGCGGTTGGCGGTCTGGATGAAATCGCGGGTGGCGTCATCCTCGACGAAAGCCTCGAAGGCCAGATCAAAATGGTGCGTCTTGACAGCGCCCGTGGTGGCGGCGAAGGCGAACATGAAATCGACGGTGGCGATGATTTCGAAGGCGCCGCGATAGCCGTGGCGCTTGACGCCATTGAGCCATTTTGGATTGACCACGCGGGATCGCATGACGTGGCTGATTTCTTCCTCGAGCGTGCGGATAAGCGGCCGCTCGGGGCGGGAATGGTCGTTGTGATAGGCGGCAGGTCTTAGCCCGGTCAGCGACTCGGCCGCGGCGGAAAGCCCACCTTCGAACTGGTAGTAGTTATCGCTGTCGAGCAGGTCGTGCTCGCGATTGTCCTGATTGTGGATCACCGCGTCGATGTCGGAGAGGCGAGCGGCGAAGCGGTCGCGTTCGGGTGTGCCACTGGCCTGGGCGCCATAGGCGTATTGGCCCCAGTCGAGCGCCCGCTTGCCCAGATCGGCCTTGCTGGCCCAGTTGCCAGAATCGATCAGCGCATTGAGGCCGGCGCCGTAGGTGCCTGGCTTTGAACCGAAAATCCGGTGTCCGGCGGCCAGTCCAGCCTCAGCCTGGCTCTGTCCCTCGGCCATCAGGCCGAGCGCGTCGGTGCGCATGCGGGCGGCAATGGGGTTGTCGTCGGTGGGCTCATCGAGCGCCCCGATGGCGCGGATGGCGCGGTCGAACAAGGCGATCTGGGCGGGAAAGGCGTCGCGGAAAAAGCCGGAAATGCGCAGGGTAACGTCGACGCGGGGGCGGCCCAGCCTGGGCAGGGGGATGATCTCGTAGCCCGAGACGCGCAGCGAGCCGGGATCCCAGACGGGCCTGGCGCCGATCAGCGCCAGCGCCTGGGCAATATCGTCGCCGCCGGTGCGCATATTGGCCGTGCCCCAGACCGAAAGAGCGACCGAGCGGAGATGGTGGCCATGGTCCTGCAAGTGGCGGAGGACCAGGCTTTCGGCGGACTTTTTGCCGAGATCCCAAGCCGTCGGGGTGGGCACGGCGCGGTTGTCGAGCGAGAAGAAATTACGGCCGGTAGGGAGTACGTCGAGCCGGCCGCGCGAGGGGGCGCCGGAGGGACCGGGGGCGATGAATTTGCCATCCAGTCCATCGAGCAAGGCCTGGATTTCGGCGGGACCGGAGGCGGCCAGACGGGGGCGAATAATGGTTTGCACGGTGTTGAGCACGGCGGCAGTGGCGGTCCAGGCGGGGTCGGGTATGCGGGCACCGGTGACCAGATCGGCGGCGATGGCTTCGAGAAGTTCGACGACGTCGCCCTGAGTGCGCAGTCCCCCACCCTCGGTCCCTCCCCACAAGGGGGAGGGAGGCGATGGAGCGTTGCTCCGTGGCACCACTTCAGTATCCCGCAGGGCAGGCTTCCCTCCCCCTTGTGGGGAGGGAGTGAGGGTGGGGGTAGGCCCCGTCCATGGATTGCCGAGTTTGGCTGTCAGCGGATCAAAACCAAGCTTGAGATCATCGGCAAGGGCGCGGATCAGCGAATTTTCCCCGGCCCCGTCGCCGCGCGGGACGCGGGCCAAAGCAACGATGAGGTCGCGCTGCAGATCGCCCTGCGGCGACTGACCGAAAATATGCAGGCCGTCGCGGATCTGGGCTTCCTTGAGGTCGCAGAGGAAGTTGTCGATCTTGATCAGCGCCTCGGTCTCGTCCTCGGGCAGGCCGATATCGCGGTCGAGCCGGCTGTCACGGGTGAAATCGAGAATACGGCGCCTGAGATCGGCGAGGCGGCGGCGGTCCATACCGGCGGCGGCGTAGTATTCGTCGAGCAGGGCTTCGAGGTCCTTGAGCGGACCATAGGTTTCCGCCCGGGTGAGCGGAGGCACCAGATGATCGATGATCACCGCGCCGCTGCGCCGCTTGGCCTGGGTGCCCTCGCCGGGGTCGTTGACGATGAAGGGATAGAGATGGGGCAACTGGCCCCAGAGCGCGTCGGGGTAGCTGGCTTCGTCCAGCGCCGTGGCCTTGCCGGGCAGCCATTCGAGCGTGCCGTGCTTGCCATTATGGATCAGCGCGTGGGCGCCGAACTCGTGGCGCAGCCAGAGATAGGCGGCGAGATAGGCATGCGGCGGGACCAGGGCGGGATCGTGATAGCTGGCGGTTTCATCGAGATGATAGCCGCGGGCGGGCTGCAGCAGGGTGGCGACATTGCCAAAGATCAGCGCGGGCAGATGAAAGCTGTCGCCACGCGCGAAGGGATCTGTGGCGGGGTCGCCCCAGCGGGCGGTGACCTCGACGCGGATTTTTTCCGGCAGGGTCGCGAAGAGTTCGGCGTAGCGGCCCAAGGTGAGCGTGGCGGGGGATTGACCACGCGCGGGATCGGCGTTGGTGGGGCCAGATTGGAGGGCGGTGATGAGCGATTGGGCGTCAACGGGTGGCCCCCCTCCCCCTTGAGGGGAGGAAGTGGGGGGCGTTGTCGTGTAACCCGCACTTTCAAGCATCCGCAGCATGCGCACGGTCGACTCGGGCGCGTCATAGCCGACGCCATTGGCGAGGCGGCCGTCGCGGATGGGGTAGTTGGCGAGGACGAGGGCGATGCGGCGGTGGGCGCGCGAAGTGGCGCGCAGGCGGGACCAGTTGGCGGCGAGGCTGGCGGCGCGGGCAATGCCGGCATGGTCGGGGGCGTAGGCGGTCAGGGGGATCTGGCAGCGCTCGTGCCAGACGGCATCGGCGCGGTGGCCGACGATCAGGCCGGCCAGGCGGCCATCGATTTCAGGCATGACCAGGAACATCGCCATATCCTTGGAGCTCAGCCCTTGGCTATCGGCCAGCCATTGGGCCTCGGAGCGACCGGACTGGATCAGCTGGATCACCGGAGCGTCGGTGCCGGCAAAGGGGTTGGCCTTGGCGTCGAGACCATCGATGCCCAGCGCAAAGCCGGTCAAATTGAGGATCGCCGATGGCGCGGTATTACCCAGCACCTGCTGCACAAAGCGGACGCAGGCGGCTTCCTTGAGCGAGGAAACCAGCAGGGGCACGGGGGCGAGGCCCTGCGCCAGCAGTTCGGCTATGAGCGCTTCGATGGTGGCGGTGCCGGCGCCTTCGAGCGCGGCGCGGTAGAACAGGATGGGGACGTGGGCGGGCTTGTGGCCGGGCGGCAGGCAGAGGGTGGCGCGGATGCTGTCCTGGTCGGTGACACCGAGGCCGGGATACCAGAGGCCGAAGCGGGCGAAGGGTTGGGGAGCCAATGAAGAAAGAACCCCCTCATCCGCCCCTGGGCCCCCTTCTCCCACAAGGAGAGAAGGTGATCCGGTGGTTGACGGTGATGGTGGACCGGCAGTTGCCAGGCGGGCGAAGGCAGGCAAAATCAAATCGGCATTGTCGGGGCCGCCGGCGATGAACAGGCTGTGCAGGCGGCTCCAGTCGTCTGGGTGGATGGTGGAGCGCGATTGCAGGATGGGGTCGGGATTGGCGTCGCCGGGCAGCAGGGCCAGCGGGATCCTGCGGTTGGCGCAGAGCGCGGTCAGTTCGTCGACGCCATACTGGAAATAAGCCGCACCACCGATCAGGCGCAGCACGACGAGACGGGCGTGGGCCACGGTCTGTTCGAGCCACAGATCGACCGAGAGATTATTGGAGAGGCGCAGGGTATTGGCGAGGCGCAACTCGTCCTCGCCAGCGCGATCGGCTGCGGCGGCCAGCATGGAGAGTTCGCTATCGGCCGAAGAGGCAAAAACCAGCGCGCCGGGGCGCTGGGCGAGATCGATGGCCTCGCCCTCCTGCTGGATGGCGCCGGCCTGGGCCGATAGGAGGTGCATCAGCAGATCTCTTTCGACTTGATGCGGATCAAATGGCGCTGCAGTGCAGTCGTGCAATGATCGAGCATGCACAGGATCCTCACCATCGCCGCACGCGCGGTCGCCATTCTCGGCATCGGCTTCATTTCGATGTTTGCGTTGGACGTTTTCGGCATGGACGCGCCGCCGCTGCAACTCGCGCTGGGCCTGTTCATGCACCTGCTGCCAAGCGTCGTCCTCGTGGCGGTTCTGGCGATCGGCTGGCGATGGCCACTCGTGGGTGGCGCGCTGTATCTCGTGGTGGCCGCGCTGCCCATGCTGCTTCTCTCCAATCCATTCTGGGTCAACGCAATGCTTGCGGGCCCCTTCGCGCTGGCGGGCGTCTTGTTCACCACGGCGGCGCTCACCCGCGAGGCAGGCGGGGGCTAGGCCTTCTTGAGGAACTCGGTGCGCAGAACCAGGCCCTTGACCTTTTCGGCATTGCACTCGATTTCGGCGGTGTCATCGGTCAGGCGGATGTTCTTGACCAGCGTGCCGCGCTTGAGCGTCACTGACGTGCCTTTGACCTTGAGGTCCTTGATCAGGGTAACGGCGTCACCATCATTGAGCTGGGTGCCGTTGGAGTCTTTGGTGATTTCGGTCATGGTTTTTCCTTGGTTGGATGCCCCTACCTAACCTCCCCCTATAGGGTGAGGATTCGGATAGGGGCCGGGCTGGGATCAGGCGGCGACGGCGAGCGCCCGTTGCAGACTGGCGGTGATGGCAGCGCGATCAAGCGGGCTTTCACCGATGACGACGAGGGCCGTGTCGCGGGTTTCGCCAGCTTTCCACGGGCGGTCGAAATAGGCAGTGACGCGTGGGCCGACCGCCTGGATCGCCAGGCGCGCGGTAGCGCCGGGAACTGCGGCAAAGCCTTTGAGGCGCAGTACATCGTGATCGCGAATGGTGGTTTCGATGATAGCGAGCAGTTCATCCTTGCCGGCAATGGCGGGCAGGCGGATCGAGAAGCTGTCGAAGTCATCGTGTTCATGCGGCTCGCCTTCATGTTCCAGCTCATGGTGGCTCGGGCGGTTGGCGATGTCGTCTTCCGAACCCATGCCCAGGCCCAGCAGCGCGGTGATGTCGACATTGCCATTGCTGGCGCGAATGACGCCGACGCCGGGGCGCAGTTCGGCCCGGATATTGGCCTCTACCTTGTCGAGCATGGCGGCGTCGAGCAAATCGGCCTTGTTGATGACGACGAGGTCGGCCACCGAGAGCTGATCTTCAAACAGCTCACCCAGCGGGGTCTCGTGATCGAGCATTTCATCCTGACGGCGCAGCGCGTCAACTGCGGCTTCGTCAGAAGCGAAACGCCCCTCGGCCAGCGCCGAAGCGTCTGCGACAGTGACAATGCCATCAATGGTCACCTGCGCCTTGATCTCGGGCCAGTTGAAGGCGCGGATCAGGGGTTGCGGCAGCGCGAGACCCGACGTTTCGATAATGATGTGATCGAATTTTTCCGGGCGGGCGAGCAGGGCCTGCATGGTGGGGATGAACTCATCGGCCACGGTGCAGCAGATGCAGCCATTGGAGAGCTCGATCATATCCTCTTCGCGGCAGGTTTCATCGCCGCAACCGGCCAGAATGTCCTTGTCGACGCCGAGATCACCAAACTCGTTGATGATCAGCGCGATACGTTTGCCCTTGGGGGCGTGCGCCAGCAGATGGCGCACAAGGGTGGTCTTGCCGGCGCCGAGAAAGCCGGTGATGACGGTGGTGGGGATCTTGCTGGTCATAGGGTGGCTCCTGCCGGAATGGCGGCGTGGCGGACGGCAAAAACATCATTGAGCTTGCCGAAGACGGTGCCGAGAACAAGCCAGAACACCAGGGCCGTTCCCAGTGTGGTGGCCGCGAATTCGGTGGCCAGATGGGCCGGGACAGCACTCGGCTCATCGGGGGCGAGTGGGGCGCCGATGATGTGGGGGATGACAACCAGCGCAATGGCAACGGCAAAGGCCCAGCTGGCTTGGGTTTTGGCGAGCAGCAGGCAGGCGGCACCGGTGGCCAGGGCCGTGCCGGCCCACCAGACCTGGCGAGCCATCAGATCGCCTGCCGGCATGCCGGGCAGTTCGGGCGCCAGGCCAAAGGCGGGGGCCAGCGAAAAGGTGATGAAGCCGGCAATGCCCCAGAGGAAGCCATTGGCGAAGGTGATCGGGATGCCAGCGAACATCGAGATGGCGCCGATGAGCAGCGCGAAGCCGGCGGCAGCGAGCACACTCGCCAGCGTCGTATAGGCGGTACGCTCGAAACCATCCTGTGGCGCCCATTCCTCGGGCGCGGCCGAAGTGGTGGCGGCGGCATCATCATGACTATGGGCGGCGGTGCCTTCGGCATGGTCGTGCTCAGTGGTGACCGCGACGGCGGCTTCGCCATGGCTGTGGCCACCTTCACCCTCAAAGGTTTCGGCATGCAGGATAAGCGGGGTGACGCGGAAATGCTGGATTGCGGCCGTGGCCAAGCCAGCACAAAGCGCTGCGACAAGCGCAGCAGCAAACAGATTGCGGATCATGTCAGTTCTCTCGTTGTTGCTGGCCTGCCTTAGTGGCAGGGGAAACCCATGGCGTGGCGGGCATCGTGCGCGCCATTGTGCAGGCGATAATCACCGGCAAAGCCAGTGCCAACCAGAAGGGTCAGGCCGAGCATGAGCGCCAGGGCACCAGCGATCAGACGCTGGGATATCGAGAGAGACTGAAGGCCAGTCGCAGTGTTGATTGTCGTATTGGTCGTCAAATTCATGGCAGCACCCTCCGTGCGCGGAATGATTAGGCCGTCTGGCCCGGTGGTGTGCCGGCAGGTCTCCTGGCTCGCGGTGAGGATAGCCCTCTCGCCTTCCCGGCTTGCGCCAGTGGCATCGTGAGAGAGCGCACCGCTTACAGTTGCGGGGGCAGCCACGGTCTTGCGCCCTGATGGGTACGTCGCACCGTGTTCCCTTGTCCAACCCGTCGCGCAGGGCATGATGCGATGCGCATTGGGCTGGATTATCCCTCCGGCACAACGGCCTTCGGGAACCAACACGAGAACTGGTGTGCCACCAAACTGGCCAAACTGCAATGTCTGGCAGCGCCGATGATCGGAAAACGCCGGAACGGTCAAGCCTGCGGATGGCGCCAAGGGGCAAATTGACCGCGGCGGCGGCGGTCGACTCGCTATAATTCAGGACCAAGCAAGGAGACGATGATGAAGCCGATCAAATTCAGCCGCGAGGAAACCAAGGCCATCGTGGGCGAAATCCAGGACTATTTCCACCACGAGCTGGATCAGGAGATCGGCGCCATTCCGGCGGAGATGCTGATGAGCTTTTTCGTCGACAAGATGGGAGCCTATTTTTACAACCGCGGCGTCTATGACGCGCAGGGGTTGATCCGGGAGCGGATGGATAGCCTGACCGACGACATTTTCGGGCTGGAACAACCGACCAAGCACACGCGCTGAAAATCTGACTTTCGCACCGCCACGGCCAGCGCTAGATAGCACGGCCGGCGCAAGCTGGTTGCTGTCAGGAGAGGGCCTTGGGCTTCAACTTTGCTACCTTTGCGCCGATCGTCCTGCTGCTGGCGTCGAACATCTTCATGACCTTTGCCTGGTATGGGCATCTCAAATGGCCCGGCTCGGCGCTGTGGGCGGCGGTGCTGATCAGTTGGGGCATCGCCTTTTTCGAGTATTGGCTGGCCGTGCCGGCCAATCGGATCGGCGAAGCGGTGTACTCGCCCAGTGAACTGAAAACCATTCAGGAGGTGATTTCCCTGTCGGTGTTCGCGGTGTTCACCGTGTTCTATTTCGGCGAGAAGCTGACGCTGAACCACGGGGTCGGTTTCGCGCTGATCGGACTGGGGGCGTTCTTCATCTTCAAGGGGCCGCTGAAATAGCAGCTGAAGACGCATTGAGGGCACCCCCACCTAACCTCCCCCTGACAGGGGGAGGGACAGATTGAATAAGTGGCGAGATTTGCGGCGAACGCCGACCGGATATCTCGCCCTGTTCAGGGGGAGGCAGGGCGGGGGACCCTTAGTGCACGCTGCCTGAACCGCCGACAGCGACGATGTTGTAAGGTGCGCCGGCGACCGGAATGCTGCGTGTTGCGGTGAAGCTGGCAATGTCGATCAAGTGCACCTCGCCTGCATTGGGATCGCTAACTGCCACGACCTTGCCTGCGACGGCGATGCGCGGTCGCGGCAGGCTCCATTCGCCATCCATCGAATAAGGCTCAGTCACCGCCAGGGACTGGGTGATTTTCCCCGAGACAATATCGAGCTGGTTGAGTTGGCCGTCTTCGGTGAAGATATAGGCGAATTTGGGCTGCGCTGGATCAATGGCGAAATGCACGCGGCGGGTCGGCAGGTCCACGAGGCGGAAGGGCGCTGCTTCGGTGGGATCGATGATGGCCACTTTGTCGGCGCCATAATTACCCAGGAAGTACTGCATGCCGACGCCGCCCAGAAAGGTGGTGGACTTGCCGGCGGGCAGGCCATCATAAGACAGTTTGGTGATCTGGGGTTCGCCAGAGCCGGAGGCGATCAGCACGCCATCGCTGCAGCCAATGATTGCCATATTGCCCGAAGTGGCCTCGCCATGCAGGTCCGGACAGACATGGGTGTCGCCGACCAGATTGCCATCGGCATCGAGGATATTGAGGCCGATGCGGGGTTTTTTCTCATCATCTGCATTGGCAGACGATGTCAGTGTGTGCGCGCCCCAGGGGATCGCAACGCCGTGGTGGGAGGTGCCGCTGTCAAGCTGGGTGGCGGCGAGTTTGCCCTCGTGCGCCCATTGCTGGGCATTGAACAGGCTGATCAGACCCGACCCATCAAAAAACATGGCGGCCTTGCTACCATGCTCGACGAAATGGGCGGGCTTTTCACCGGTCAGCACGGCATCGATCAGTTCGGGATCGGAGATGGTGATATCGCCGTGATCGCCATGGTCGTCGACGGCAATGCCGCTGTCGATGGCCGAAATCTGGTTGCCTGCCCCCTGCACCGCGACGACGACACCGTCAGTGGCATAGAGGGTTGCCGGGCTGGCGAGCTGGAAGGTGGCGAGAGCGTCACCGGTTTCGAGGTCCAGCGCGGTGACTACGGGCCTGGTGTGATCGGCGATGAACAGGCGCCAAGCGGCGGCGTGGTCATCAGCCACGGTGGGAACGGTGAGGGCAGTGGCGGCAAGAAGGGGCAGGAGAAGGCGAGCGGACATAGTGTCTCCGATATGTTAGCACGTTACGTTTTGGGGGTTATGTTTTGACTATGGGGGTGGGTGTCTGCTGGATGGCAGGAGACGTCGCGGCACATGCGGCGTTACCCCTCGCGCATCCCGTTCCCATCGAGGGGGGAAGCCGCCAGTCCGGACGCCGGTGTTCATCGTCTCCTCCCCTCACGGTGAGGCATCAATTGTGGAGGTGGGCCAGGCTGAATGCCGGGGCAAGACTACCCCAGGCAGTCGACCAAGCTGGTGGCCAGGCCGCGCAGCAGATTGGGATAGAGCTCGACGCCCGACTCGAGCGCCCCGCCCTCAGGGTCCAGCGTGCCGGATTTCGCAGTGCTGCCTTCGGTGATGGCGCTGATGATGGTGGGCGGGAAGTTGGGCTCGGCAAAGACGCAGGTGGCGCCCAGGTCGGCAATCGTGGCCTTGAGCTCATCAATGCGGGCGGCGCCGGGCATGGTATCGGGCGTCACGGTGATCGAGCCGGCCAGGTTGAGGCCAAAGCGGGCCTCGAAATACTGATAGGCGTCGTGAAAGACGATGAAGGGCTTGTCCTTGACCGGGGCCAGCGTGGCGGCAATTTCGGCTTCGAGAGCGTCGAGGCTGAGCAGTTGGGCTTCGGCATTGGCCTGGTAGCGCGCGGCGTTTTCCGGGTCGGTATCAGCCAGCGTGGTGGCGATGTGGGTGACCATCAGCTTGGCGTTTTGCGGATCGAGCCAGAAATGCATGTCGCCTTCGCCATGCTCGTCGTGATCGGCGTGGTCGTGATCATCCTCGGCAGCGTGGTCGTGGTCTTCGTCCTCGTGGAGGTGCGGCTCAAAGGCGCCGCCTTCGCGGACGGGCAATAGCGTAATGCCGGGAGCTTCCGCGAGCTCAACGATGATCGCCCCGGTCGAGAGCGTCTCTAGCGCATCACCCAGAAACAACTCCATGTCGTGCCCGGTCCAGAATACGATGTCCGCACTCTCCAATGCGCTGGCGTCGGAGGGCTTGAGCGCATAGGTGTGCGGCGAGGCGGCACCCTTGACAATCAGTGTTGGCTCGCCAACTCCCGCCATGACAGCGGCGACCAGAGAATGCACCGGCTTGATCGAGGCGACGACGCTGGGCATCGCCCAGGCGCTCGTGGCGCTCAACAAGGTCGCGGTGAGCAGGGCAAGGGGAGCGAGCAGTTTCATCGGCTTGGCCTCATCATGGTAGCGGAGAGTTTGTGCGTAATGTTATGTTATTACGCTTGCGGGGATGTTATGCTATAACGTATTGCAAGACGTCAAGAGGCAATGGATGGATGCGGTGGCAAAAAAAGAAAACCTGATTACGCTGGTCGGGGCGGGCGTAGTGCGCGGCGGCCGCACGCTGGTCAGCGGCGTCGACCTCACCATTGCGCGCGGCGAAATCGTCACACTGATCGGCCCGAACGGCTCAGGAAAATCGACCACGGCCAAGCTGGCGACGGGGGTGCTCAAGCCCAGCATGGGAACGGTGACGCGTCGGCCCGGTCTCAGAATCGGCTATGTGCCACAAAAGCTCAACATTGACTGGACACTGCCACTGACCGTGGAACGGCTGATGACCCTGACCAGGCATTTTTCGTCCCCCGAGATCATGGCTGCGCTCGAAGCGGTGGGCGCGGCGCGCCTGCTCAAGGCGCCGGTGCAGGAACTTTCGGGAGGAGAATTCCAACGCGTACTGTTTGCCCGCGCCATGATCCGCCAGCCTGATCTGCTGGTGCTGGACGAGCCGGTGCAGGGCGTGGATTTTTCGGGGGAGGTGGCGCTGTATGAACTGGTACGGCAGATCCGCGACACCTCGCACAGCGGCATTCTGATGATCAGCCACGATCTGCATGTGGTGATGGCCGAAACCGATACGGTGATCTGCCTGAACGGCCATGTCTGCTGCCGCGGCACGCCTTCGGCGGTGCAGAACAGCCCGGAGTATCTGCGGTTGTTCGGCGAGCGGGCATCTGGGGCGTTGGCGCTGTATCAGCACCATCACGACCATGAGCATCACGATGATGGCTGCGTGGTGGTTGACGGGCATTCGCATACGCATGAGCACCATGAAGGGCATTCGCATGGGTGAGCCGATTTCTTTGATGTGCCTCGGGACCCCCTCCTCCCAAGAGAAAGGGGTGCACAACAGCACGGCATTTTCAGTTTGGGCCTCCATCCCCCCTGTGGGGAGAGCCGGGGTGCGGGTCGCCAGGGAGCAAAACCATGTTCGGTGACTACTTTTCACGGGCGCTGATTGCGGGCGTCGGGCTGGCGCTGGTGAGCGGACCGCTGGGCTGCTTTGTGGTGTGGCGGCGGATGGCCTATTTCGGCGACACCATGGCGCATTCGGCGCTGCTGGGCGTGGCGCTGTCGATCATCTTGTCGATGAACATGACGCTGGGCGTGTTTGCCGTGGCCGTATTGGTGGCTGGGGCGCTGATCGTGCTGCAGCGGCAGGCGACGCTGTCGACCGATGCGCTGCTGGGCATTCTGAGCCATTCGACGCTGGCGGTGGGCCTGGTGCTGGTGGGGTTTCTGACCACGGTGCGAATTGACCTGATGGGGTTTCTGTTCGGCGATATTCTGGCGGTGTCGGTGCAGGACATTGCCATCATCTATGGTGGCGGCATCGCCATTCTGGCAATTCTGGTGCTGAGCTGGCGGCCGCTGCTGGCCTCTACGGTGAGCCCGGAACTGGCCGAGGCCGAGGGGCTGCGGCCCGAGACGAGCCGGCTGGTGCTGATGATCCTGATGGCCAGCGTCATTGCCATCGCGATGAAGCTGGTGGGGGTGCTGCTGATCACCTCGCTGCTGATCATTCCGGCCGCGACGGCGCGCCGGCTGAGTTCGACGCCGGAAATGATGGCCGTGGTGGCGGCGGTGCTGGGGGCCATTGCGGTGGTCGGCGGGCTGTTTGGCTCGCGCACCTGGGACACCGCGTCAGGTCCATCCATCGTGGTGATGGCCCTGGTTATATTTTTGCTGTCGTTGACAATCCCCGTCACGCGGCTGTTTGGCAGAAAGGTTCCGCATGGCACATAATCACGCTGTTCCTGGCGATCTGACGCGCAATCAGGGTCTGGTGCTGGGGGCACTCAACTCATCGGGCGCGCCGCTGAGCGCCTATGACATTCTCGATGCGCTGCGGGCCGATGGGTTGCGGGCACCGTTGCAGGTATATCGCGCGCTCGACAAGCTGGTCGAACGCGGCCTGGCGCACCGGCTGGAATCGCTGAATGCTTTTGTGGCCTGCGCCGATGAGCACTGCGACCGCAAGCAACTGACGGCCTTTGCCATCTGCACCAATTGCGGCAAGGTGGATGAGTTTACCGATGCGGTGATTGAGGACCGGCTGGGCGAGTGGGCGGGGGCCAGAAGCTTCAAGATCGAGCGCACCACCATGGAAATCCGTGGCAAATGCGGGCAGTGCGCGGCACTGGCCTGAGTGGCGGCAATTTCCGTGCGTCCACAGGTGACTCGAAGCGCCAAAGTCAGCTAGCCTGCACCCGGTCCCAATCTGGCAGATATGGCAAGTGCAGGGAGAGCGCCATGAATCCATCGGAACAAATCGATCAGGCCATCGACGCGTTGGCGGACTGGCGGGGCGAGATGCTGGCCAGGGTGCGACGGTGCATTGTCGGGGCTGACCCTGAAATCGTCGAGGACTGGAAGTGGATGGGCAGCCCGGCCTGGTCGCGTGACGGGTTGATCGCAGTCGGTAACGCGCACAAGGCCAAGATCAAGCTGACATTTGCCTACGGCGCGCACCTGCCGGACCCCGATGGTCTGTTCAATGGACAGGACAATGGCAAGACCCGGCGCTCCATCGACATCTTTGAAGGCGATGCGCTCAATGCGGCGGCGCTGCAGACGCTGGTCCGCGCCGCCATCAGCTACAATCTGGCCAATCTGAAGAAGAACGCGAGCAAGCGCGCCACCGTTGACAAGGCAAAATGAGCCCTATGGGGTCTGATCGAAGCTCAGAAAATGTACGGCGGCGGCGCCATAGACGCGGCGGTCATCAAGGGTGAAGCCATCGGGGATGACGATCTCAGCCGTGGCACTTTCTTCAAACACCAGCGTGGCGCCGGGAGCCAGCCAACCGCCCTTGGCGAGGCCAGCAAGGGCCTGTTCGCCAAGGCCCTGGCCATAGGGCGGATCGAGAAACACCAGATCGAATTTGCCAAAAGTGCCGGTGGGGCCGAGATCGATGGCGTCGCGGCGCAGCAGCTTGGTATTGCCACCGACGCCGAAGGCCTCGATGTGGTCGCGGATCAGGCCACGGGCTTCGGCGCCCATATCGACGAAGGTGGCGTGGGCGGCACCGCGCGACAGGGCTTCAAAGCCCAGCGCACCGGTACCGGCAAACAGGTCGAGCACGCGCAAACCGTCAAACACCGGCCCCAAACGGGAAGCGAGGATGTTGAACATGGATTCACGGACGCGATCACCGGTCGGACGAATGGAATCGTCGGACGGCGAGATCAGTTGTTTGCCCTTGAACCTGCCGGCGACGATGCGCATGGCGTGATCCTTTCGATCCTTAATGAGCTCGCATCAGACCCGGACCTGGTATCTCAGGACTTCGGACGGCGCGGCGCGCCTGGACGACCACCGGCGGGACGGCCTGCGCCACCCGACGGACGACCACCGGACGGGCGACCCGGACCACCGGAAGGGCGACCACCACCGGCTGGGCGACCGGCGCCACCGGCGGGACGACCACCGCCGCCAGTTGGACGGCCAGCGCCACCGGCTGGGCCCCCAAAGGAGCGAGCGCCGGGCTTGGGCGCGCGCTGCGGCGCAGCGCCATCGCGCTTGGGATGCGGCTTGCCATCCGGACGGGTCCGGGGCTTGCCATAGGTCTTGGCCTCGGAGCCGAGATGGTCACGGCCGGGGCGCGACGCGCGGTCGGGACGATCCGAATGGGCTGGACGCGAAGGCCGCTCGGCGCGGTCGGCGTAAACCGGACGATCCCCCTCGGGACGGTAGGCCCGCACTGGCTTGTCGGAGAAGTTGCGGCCGGGGCGCTTGGCTTCGCCCTTGAAGGCCGCGCCAGCGCCGCGTTCGCTATCGGGCCGCAGACGGGGCTCGAAATTTGCGGCCGGGCGTTCGCCACCGGGCGCATCGCCACGGCGGGGACCGCGTGGGGTACCAGTGAATTCACGATCTCGCGACGGGCGAGTGCCGCCTTCGGGCCGGGCACGCGGCTCGAAACTGCGCGCCGGACGCTCACCAAAGCTGCGCTGCGGACGGTCACCGAAATCGCGCGCGGTCCGCTCTGCGGCGGGCCGACCAGCGGCGGGACGGTTACCGGCCGGACGATCGCCATAAGGCCGGGCGGGACGATCACCGTCTTCGCGACGCGGACCGCGTGGCTTGTCACCGAACGTCTTCTTGTCACCATAGGGCTTCTTGTCGCCGTAAGGTTTTTTGTCGCCATAGGGTTTCTTGTCGCCGAAGGACTTCTTGTCCCCAAACGACTTCTTGTCCCCAAACGACTTCTTCTCGCCAAAGGGCTTCTTGTCGCCGGCACCGGGTTTGCCGCCAGCGGGGCGCGGTGCCTTTTTGCCATAGTTGGCAGCGGGCTGATCATCTGGATCGCGCCATGTGGGCGCCTTGCCGAGATTCTTTTTCACAAATTCTTCCGGCGCACGGCCGTCCTCGTCAAAATGGATGTGGCGCGGTGGCGGGGCTTCTTCCTCGTCACGCGGATCAAGGCGCTTGCCGGTCGGCTTGCGCGGATCGAAGCGACCGGGACGATCCTGACGCGGCCGCTCGGCGCGGCGCTCTTCTTCGGTCTGCTCGGCGCCGTCAGTGAAGCGGAAGCGCTGGCGGGCAATTTCCACGGTATTGGTGCCGCGACCGGTCAGGCGGTCGCGGGTTGGCTTGCCTTCAAGCGCGCTGGCTTCGGGCATTTCGCTATCGAAATCGACATCGGCGGCGTCGGCCAGCTTCTTGCCGAGCTGATCGCGCAGCATCTTGGCCTTGATGGTCTCTATGCCACCAACCGGGATATCGCCGAGCTGGAACGGACCATAGCTGACGCGGATCAGCCGGTTCACTTCAAGGCCGAGCGCGCCCAGCACATTCTTGACTTCGCGGTTCTTGCCTTCGCGCAGCGCCAGCACCAGCCAGACATTGGCGCCCTGTTCGCGCTCCAGCGTGGCTTCGATGGCGCCATATTTGATGCCATCGATCTCGATGCCGTCCTTGAGCTTGTCGAGCGCCGCCTGGGTGACCGAACCGTGGGCGCGGACGCGATAGCGGCGCAGCCAGCCGGTTGCCGGCAGTTCCAGCACGCGCTTGAGACCGCCATCATTGGTCAGCAGCAGCAGGCCCTCGGTGTTGATATCGAGCCGACCGACAGTGACGACGCGCGGCAGGCCATGGGTTTCGAGGTGCTCGAAAATGGTCTCGCGGCCTTCGGGGTCCTTCTCGGTCACCACCAGGCCCGCAGGCTTGTGGTAGAGCCAGACGCGGGTGCCCTGACGGGCGGCCAGGGGGGCACCATCGACCATCACCTTGTCACGGTCGGTAACGTTGAAGGCCGGGGTCTGCACCTTCTTGCCGTTGACCACGACGCGGCCCTCGGTGATCCACACCTCTGCGTCGCGGCGGGAGCACAGCCCGGAGCGGGCTATGACCTTGGCGAGACGATCGCCGGTATCAGGTTTTGCGGGGGTGGCGTCGTTCAGTTCGCGCATTGGAGCGGGCTTTCATGTCATGCGTGACCCATTGGGGCGGCGCAGAAAGGAGAAAGCGGCCGGATCATCCAGCCGCTTTTTAGTCGCGTAAACCAGCAAGAATTCTACCGGTTGGTGATTTCTTTTTCCGTGAGCGACACGCCCGGACTGCTGATCATCGCGCCACCACTGGAGGACGAGGATTGGGCAGTCCGGCGCAGGGCCTTGCGCACCGCTTCAGGGCATTTTGGATCATTGATTGATACCAGTTCGCCGCCGGGCGTCGAGCAGACCAGTTCGGCATCACCAACGCGGGTGAAATAATCTTCGGGCGGCATGTAGAGCGGCCGCTTGGCCGTGCTGGTACGGACATCCATATTGGCAGCCCGCATGCGGGCAGTCAGCGCACGCGCTTCAGCTTCGGTCAGCGGACGACCCGACACGGAGCGCAAATCGACTACCTTGGCATTGCGCAGGCGCTGCAGATCGGCCTCGGTCAGGTTGCTCGCATCAATCTGGACAGTATCGCTGTCGGTCGGGAGTTGCGCCGCCGCGACCACGGTCGTGGGGGGCGGCAGGGCCTGGCCAGACTGGGGCAATACCAGAGGCGCCCGTGCCTGGGTCAAATCCTCCTTGGCGGCATCACCAGGAATGAGCCCGAGGCCGCGCGCGGTGGAGCTCATCACTTCCCGCTCGAAAGTGCCCGGATCGGTCAGGGCATTGGTGCCTTCCACCGTGGTGCAGGCACCCAGCGCCAGCGCCAGCACAACAGCCAACGCTACCGATCCAGCCCGGGAGGTCGCACGAAGAGCAGCCAGCTGCCCCGTCATTCCAATACGCATGAAACGTCCTTCAAGATGTCGGCGGCGCTTATAGCGCATTCTGCGGACTAAGACCAGATTCTGGCAGCAACGTGTTCACCACCCTCAGCTCACCGGTTTTCGGGTGCCGCCGAGCCCGATCAGATCGGCAATCAGCAGGATCACCCCCAAGGTAATGGCGACATCGGCAATGTTGAAGATGTAGAATGACCAGTCACCCCAGTGAAGATGGAAAAAGTCCGCCACCGCGCCGTAGATCAGCCGATCAACGGCATTGGAAAGCGCGCCGCCAATGCACAACGCCAGACCCATGCGGATCATCGCTGAATCGGCGCGGACCCACCAGATCGACAGCGCCACGATCGCCACCATCATGATCACGCCCAGACCCCAGACCGGCAGACTATCAAGCAGGCCATAGGACACGCCGGTGTTCCACACCAGCACATAGTCAAAGAAATCGGTGACCCGCACAATCTCCCCGCCGCGCCAGCCGGTCATGGCGAAGGGGACGTAGCTGACGAAAATCTCAACGCAGGGCGCGGCACCAATGGCAATGCACTCGGCTGCTACATGAAAGGCCTTGTGCGCCCGGTCCAGCCCGAACGCCAGGATGGCCAGGGTGAGGGAGAAGTAGACCGAGGGGTGGAAGAGCGATTTCAGGTTCATCGAGCAATTGCTCCTTCGTGCCGTCTCCCCTTGCGGGAGAAGATGGCGCCCAGCGCCGGATGAAAGGTCAGCGATGGATGCAAGCCCCCTCACCCGCCCTTCGGGCACCCCCTCCCGCAGGGGGAGAGGGCGATGGAGCCTACGGCTCCTGCTTCAAAGCCCGGCGGCGGTGCGTTCGCGCAGGGCCTGGGCGTCGCGCGGCGATACATCGGGGTAGTCCGGATCAGAACCGACCTCGGGCAGCACCCGCCAGGAGCGGGCGCAACGTTTGCCTTGCGCCAGGCCGGGCAGCACCGCAATGCCGGCGACGTCGTCGAGACGGAAGGCCTCGGCGGGGCCTTCGGCAGTCTCGATCGAAATGGCTGAGGTGATGGCGATTTCAGCCAGATCCTGGCCCTCAAGCGCCGTCAGATAGCGGGGGTCGGCGATGAAGACCTTTGGCGCTGCTTCCAGCGAGGAGCCGATGCGCTTTTCGCGACGCTCGATCTCCAGCGACCCGTTGACCACGCGGCGGACAGTGCGGATCAACTGCCACTTGGCGGCCAGTTCGGCATTGAGCCAGTCAGTGGGGACTTCGGGGAACAGGCGCAGATGGACCGAGGAACCCTCGCCGGGGTGCCGCTCGAGCCAGACCTCTTCCATGGTGAACACCAGGATGGGGGCCAGCCAGGCGGTCAGGCAATCGAACAGATGGTTCAATACGGTCAGCGCCGACTTGCGCTTGATCGAGGAGATCGGCTCGCAATAGAGCGCATCCTTGCGGATATCGAAGTAGAAGGCGCTCAGCTCGATGTTCATGAAATTGGTCAGCAGTGTGACGATCTTGCGATAGTCATATTCCTTGTAGGCGCCGCGCACCTGGCCATCGAGCTGGGCCAGACGATGCAGGATGACCTGTTCGAGCTCGGGCATGTCGCCGGGCTCGACCGCATCGCCGGGCTGGTAGTGCGCCAGATTGCCGAGCAGCCAGCGCAGCGTATTGCGCAGCTTGCGGTAGCTGTCGACCGTGGTCTGGATGACTTCCTTACCGAGGCGCTGATCTTCCTGATAATCGGTCGAGGCGACCCAGAGGCGCAGGATATCGGCGCCATACTGCTTGATGATATCCTGCGGGGCAACGGTATTGCCCAGCGACTTGCTCATCTTGCGGCCTTCGCCATCCATGGTGAAGCCATGCGTCAACACGCTCTCATAGGGGGCAAAGCCATTGGTGGCGCAGCTTTCGAGCAGGCTCGAATGGAACCAGCCGCGGTGCTGGTCACTGCCTTCGAGATACATAGAGGCCGGGAATTTCAGATGCGGCCATTTCTGCTTGTTGCGCAGCACCCAGGCGTGGGTGGTGCCCGAGTCGAACCAGACGTCGAGCACGTCACGGATCATTTCGTAGTCGTCGGCAGCATAGGCATCGCCGAGGAAACGCTGGGCGGCGCCGTCCTTGTACCAGGCGTCGGCACCCTCGACCTCAAAGGCGTCGGCGATGCGATGATTGACCACTGCGTCCTTGAGGATTTCTTTCGTGGCCTTGTTGACGAAAACAGTGATCGGCACGCCCCAGGCGCGCTGGCGGCTGAGCACCCAATCGGGGCGATCGGCGATCATGGCGCGCAGGCGATTCTGGCCGGCAGCGGGGTAGAATTTGGTGGCGTCGATGGCATTGAGCGCGCGGTGGCGCAAGGTGTCGCCAGCCGTGCCCTCGATATCGCGGTCCATATAGACGAACCATTGCGGGGTGTTGCGGAAGATCACCGGCTTTTTCGAGCGCCATGAATGGGGGTATTGATGCTTGACGCGACCACGGGCCACCATGGCGTTGCGCTCGGCAAGCGCGGTGATGACACGGTTATTGGCGTCGCCCTTCTTGCCGTCATCGTCGATGACGCGGGCGGGACCGCCCTCGGCATCGGGGCCGAGACCGGGCGCGTCCCTGGTATAGAAGCCATCGTCGCCGACGACATAGGGAACCTCGGTGGAGATGCCCTTTTCGGCCAGCAGGCGCGTGGAATTCATCCAGATTTCAAAGTCGTCGAGGCCATGGCCGGGTGCGGTATGGACGAAACCGGTGCCGGCATCATCGGTGACGTGATCGCCATCGAGCAGCGGGACTTCGAAATCGTAGCCGCCGCCGAGCCCGCGCAGCGGGTGGGATGTGGTAAGTGCGGCCAGCTCTTCGGCGGTCACAGTTGCGCGCTTCTCGAATGCGTCGACCTTTGCCTTGGCAAAGACTTCGGCGGCAAGCTTATCGGCAATGATGTACTTTTCACCAACCTTGGCCCAGTTCTCAGCCGGTGCCTGGGTGACCTCATAGAGGCCATATTCGATGCGGCTGGAGAAGCTGATGGCGCGGTTGGCTGGGATGGTCCAAGGCGTAGTGGTCCAGATGACAACCGAAGACTGCTTCAGTGCCGCAATATCTGCCTGTGTCTTCTCAATCACCAGCCTGTTGGTCTCGTCGGATTCGTCGGACAACGGAGTTAACATCGCTGCCAAGAAGGTCGTTGGTGACGTATCGACACCACTAACCGGGAACTTCACCCAGATCGTATCGCTCTCGTAGTCGGCATATTCGATTTCGGCTTCGGCCAGCGCGGTGCGTTCCACCACCGACCACATGACGGGCTTGGAGCCGCGATAGAGCTGGCCGCTCATCGAGACCTGCATC
>NZ_JAUYGL010000219.1 GCF_030689745.1 Devosia sp. | reverse complement strand
ACGGCAAGGTGTCGGCTACGAACCTGACCCTGCTCTAGTCTTTCAGACTATTCCGAAGGCCGCCGTGATGTTGAAAACACGGTGGCCTTTGGTTTGTCTGTTGCCTGAAACGCCGTCCCTCGGGGCGGCGTTTTTTGTTTGGCGCGGGCGTGGTTGGAACGCTGCAGCGCTGCACAGACAAAAAAGCGCCCGCCGAAGCGGGCGCCCTGATGGGGTGGCTGGATAGGGGTCTCAGCGCACGCGGACGGAGACGATGTAATTGTCGAACCCGCCCAGCGAGGAGGCGCTGGTGGTGTAGGTGCGGCAGTTGCGATAATTGGCGTCCGAGCAGACCTGAACCCGCAGGCCATCGGGATTGTCGATCGAGGAGATGCGGTCGGCCCAGCCACGCAGGTCGCGGCTGCTCTGACCGGCTTCGAGACAGAAGCTGTCGCCGCGGAAGCGGGTGCGGTCAAAGAAGCAGACTTCGTCGTTGACGGGCCGGATTATCGGGCGCTGGGGCTGGTTGCCGATGCCGAAATTGATGGTTGGGCCATCGCCGTCGCCACCGATCTGGAAGCCGAAGGAAATGCCGGGCTGCGTCGGATGGACCGCACCGCCGCTGCCGGTGGCCAGGTAATTGGCCGAAACCCAGCCATCGGGGCCGGACTTTTCAATATAGCACCAGGAGCCCTGGCACTGGCGCACGTCAACCCGCTCGCCACGGCGCGCGGTATCGACCACACCATAGCTGGTGCCGGGGCCGGAGCGCACATTGACATTGGTGGTGACGGTGCCGGGCGCCGCATTGGCGGCGGGCAGGAAGACGACGACGGCAGTGGCGGCCACGGCCACGCCGGTGGCAATGTTGAGCAGCAGCTTACGGGTAGATCGGTTCATCTTATGCCTCCGCGTCACGCGCTGCCGCAGCCCACAATCGGGATCCTGCTGGATGAGCGCAGACTTAGTATTTGCTGAAGAAACGGACAGGGGAAGCAGAAAGTTCCCCGCCGGGCGAATTCGTTGAGTCGGTGTCGGTACTTAGCCGTCGGCAAATCGTGCCGGGCTGATTGATGGTCTCAATCAACACAGCTCAGATGAACCCTGGCTGAACGGCAGGAGCGGGCAGCGGCGGCTCAGTCCGCGATGGGGCGCTTGGTGCCATCCTCGTTCAGCGAGACATAGATGAAGCGCCCATCGGTGACCTTGACGCGCGCATCCACCCGATTGCGGCGGGCCCAGGCCTCGATGCCGATGGTGATCGAGGTGGTGCCGATCCGCTCGACGGTGGTGTAGACGCAGAGCACATCGCCGACCTTGACCGGGGCAATGAAGGTCATGGCCTCGACCGCGACGGTAACGACGCGTCCGGTGACGCGCTCCACAGCGGCGATGGCGCCGGCAATATCCATCTGGCTCATCACCCAGCCGCCAAAAATGTCGCCAGCCGGATTGGTATCGGCGGGCATGGCCAGGGTGCGGATGGTGAGGGCGCCATGGGGCTCAGTGGACGTCGGGGTCAATGTGCAGGTCCTTTCGCCGGCCAGCGGCCGATAGCTTCTTCCCAATGCTTGCGGCACAGCGAGATATAGACCGACTTTTCAATCGACACCTGTTCCCCCTGGGCCAGCACGCGGCCATCGGCGCTCTGGCGGACCACCATGGTGGCCTTGGCGCCGCATGCGCAGATGGTACGAATTTCCCGCAACACGTCGGCAATGGCAAGCAGTTCGGCCGAGCCCGGAAACAGCTTGCCCTGAAAGTCGGTGCGCAGGCCAAAGCACATGACCGGAATATTCAGGCGATCGGCGACGCGGGCCAGTTGCCAGACCTGTTCGGGGGTGAGGAACTGGGCCTCATCGACGAAGACGCAATCGACCTTGCCGGCTTCGAGATGCTCGCGCACTGCCTGATAAAGGTCATCATCGCCGGCATAGAGTTCGGCGGGTTCGGCAATGCCGATGCGCGAGGTGATCAGGCCAATGCCATCCTCGACGTAAAGGGCGGAGGTGAACAGCAGCGGGCGCATGCCGCGCTCGCGATAATTGTAGGCGCCCTGCAGCAGCAGGGTGGACTTGCCGGCATTCATGGCGGCGTAGGAGAAATAGAGCTTGGCCATTGGGGGGCGCTGTTCTCGCGAGTTGCGACGGGGTGGCTTAGGCAATAGACCGTGCCCGCGCGCGCAAGAAGCGTGCAAGCCAAACATCAACAGTTCATTGCGAGGCCACTATGTCCGATATCACCATTCGCGCCGCGCGTCAGGCCGATGCGGCGGCGCTCAAGCATCTGCTGGACCGGTCCTGGCGCACCCATTGGGGGCCGCATCTGGATGGCCCCGCCCTGGCGCGCTATGAAGCCGAGCAGCCGGCGGCGGGCTATGTGGATGGGTGCATCGAGGCCTTCAAGGTGGCCGAACGCGGCGGCGTGGTGGTGGGGATGTATCATCTGGATGGCGCCTGGCTGCATGCCATTCATGTCGACAGCTGGGCCATCGGCACGGGCGTGGGGCGGGCCCTGATGGATGCGGCCGAGGCGGAAGGGGCGCGGCAGCTGGAGGTGCGGGCCTTCAATAGCCGGGCGCGCGCTTTCTATCTGGCGCGGGGCTGGCTGGAAGCTGCTGAACACGCGGGCTCGGAAATGGGTACGCTGGTGCGCACCATTGTGATGGAGCGCGCCTAGCGGCGGCAAAAAAAGAGGCCGCCACGAGGGGCGACCTGAGCCGATCTCATCGGCAGGGGTGCAAGAGCCGGGGTTGGCGGCCGAGCTCTGCAAAATGCCGGGCGCGACGTTGGGGACGTGGGGCGCGGCAGTCCGGGCCATGTGGGGCAGGGCCGGGAACAGGTATGAGCTTATGGGGGGTGCATGACAGTGTCGTGACGCGGCTGTTCAGGCGGCGTTCAGGCTGGAAAAACCACTGTGGGAGCAGAATAATGCTGATCGGGAGACTGATGATGATGCGCAAGATGTTCGCCATGGCGGCTGGACTGGTGATGTTGGCCGGGGGAGCCGGGGCGGCGATTGCCTCGCCCAACGGGGTGTGGGAACTCGACAGCCGCGACACGCGCATCGCGCTGCAACTGTGCGGCGACGGTACGCAATTGTGCGGCACGCTGGTCTGGCTGTCCGACGTTGACTACAACAAGCAGTATGAGCGGTTTCTCAATTCGCCGGTGGCCAGCGCGATCAAGCAGACGGGGCCCAATCGCTGGAAGGGCGACATGCAATTGCTCGGTCACAAGATCAACGGCACCATCACCCAGCGCAGCGAGACGCAGATGACGCTGCAGGGCTGTGCGTTCCTGGTGGTGTGCAAGACCTATCAGATGTTCAAGGTCAGCGAATGACCGGTGTGACAGGATTTGCGCGCGCGGCGATGGTCAGTCTGGTTGGGCTGCTGAGTGTGCCGGCTGTTCTGGCGGCGTCGCCGGCCGGCATATGGGAAATCGAGATGAAGGATTCGCGCTACCGGGTGGAACTGTGTGGCGATAGCGGACAGGCGCTGTGCGGCACGCTGATCTGGCTGGGCAATGGGGCCGACAGCCCGGAGAACCTGCCCTATCTCAATACGCTGATGATCGACCATGCGCAGCCGAGCGGGCCCGGCACGTGGAAGGGCGACCTGCACCTTTATGGGCAGTCGGCAGCCGGAACGATCACCCAGGTCAGCGATGACCAGATCAGCCTGCAAGGCTGTGTGCTGGGCATCATCTGCAAGACCTACCAGATGTTTCGCTACGCCGAGTAGCGCCGCGCGCTAATTGGTATTGCGCGGGATGTGGGTGCGGCGGCGGGTCCAGAGCGGGGGCAGGGCTTCGACGGCGAGGATGGCCACAAAGATCAGCACGGCGCCGGCATAGCCGATGGGCGGCAGGCGCTCGCCCAGGATGATGGCGCCACCCAAGGCGGCAAACAGGCTCTCGGCCGACAGGATGATCGCGGCATTGGCGGGCGGCACATATTGCTGGCCGATGGCCTGGAAGGTGAAGGCCACGGCGGTCGAGAGCAGGCCGGTATAGGCCAGCTCCATCCAGCCGGACTGCAGGGCGCTGAAGTCGGGCTGTTCGAAGACGAAAGCACAGCCCAGCGCGAAGGCACCCGCCAGCAGAAAGCTGACAGCAGAGACGAAGATGGGCAGGCCGGTGAGGCGTGCCGCCTGGCCGAGCAGGATGACGTGCAGGGCCCAGAACACCGCGCCGATCACCATCAGCCCGTCGCCGGTATTGAAGCTGTCGAGGCCGCCGCCATTGAGGAAGTAGATGCCGATCAGCGCCAGCGGCACGCAGGCATAGATGATGGGATGGGGCCGGGTGCGGTAGATCAGGAAGCCCAGCACCGGCACGAAGAAGACGTAGAGCCCGGTCGGGAAGCCGGCATTGGTGACGGTGGTGGTAATCAGCCCGAACTGCTGCAGGGCCGAGCCGAGAAAAAAGACCAGGCTGACGGCGCCGATCAGCCACCAATGGTTCGTGGTGAGGGGGGCGGGGCGCCTGCGGCGCTCAAGCAAAGCCAGGGGCAAGACGGCGAGGCCGCCGATCAGGTAGCGCAGGCCGGAAAAAGTCAGCGGGCCCATGGAATCCATGGCCGATTTCTGGGCGATAAAGGCCAGGCCCCAAAGCATGGTGCAGATCAGAAGGAGCAGGGCGGCGAGGGGACGGGACATTTTTGGTCTCAATGGGGGGCGGTTTATGTGGGAGATGCCTCAGTCGACACCCTCCCCCTTGCGGGGAGGGTCAGGGAGGGGGACGGATAGCCGCGGTATCGGGGCTCTCGCACCCCCTCCCAACCTCCCCCGTCAAGGGGGAGGTGTTGCCCGGTGGTTGGGGCAAGGCTGTCTTGCTACTTCAGCTCAGCATCCAAAGCCGCAATGAGCTGCTGAATCTCTTCGGGCGTGGTGTAGTGGGTGAAGGAGAGGCGCAGGACGCCGTGATTGGGGTCGATGCCGAGCGCTTCGAGCAGGCGCCAGGCATAGAAATGCCCGCCACCGGCCATGATGCCGTGCCTGGCCAGCCGGGCCGCGACAGCGCCGCCCGGTTCGTCCAGAGCCAGCGCGATGGTGGGCGCGCGCAGGGTGGGGTCGGCCGGGCCGATCAGGCGGGCGCTGTTCTTGCGCTGCAGATAATCCAGCAAAGGCGCGGCAAGGGCGATTTCCTGGGCGCGCATGGCGGCGTGGGCGCGGCGGAATGGATCGGCGCCTGCAACGCTGTCGCCGGCGATTTCGGCGACGGTTTCGAGATAATCGGCAATGCCGGCAGCCGCCGCGATCTGGGCGTGGTCGGGACCGGCGGGGGTGAGGCGATAGCGCAGCTTGGCGTCGTTGAAGAAATGGCCCTGATTGGGCAGCGCCATGGCGAGGTCTGGGCGCACTGCCATGATCCCCTGATGGGGGCCAAACACCTTGTAGGCGGAGAAGAAATAGATATCGACGCCCAGCGCGGCCAGATCGGGCAGGCCATGGGGGGCGTAGCTGACGCCATCGATGATGGTGAGGGCGCCGACGGCCCTGGCGCGGGCAGCAATCTCGGCCACCGGATTGATTTCGCCGACGACATTGGAGCAGTGCGGGGCGGCGACGAAGCGGACTTTTGCGTCGAGCAGGGCGTCGAGCGCGTCCAGCGACAGGCGGCCGGTCTGGCCGTCGACGGCCCATTGGCGCACCTCGATGCCCAGGCTGGCGAGTTTGCGCCAGGCGCCGGTATTGGCCTCGTGGTCCTGATTGGTGACGATGATGGCGTCGCCAGGCTTGAGATATTCACCGAAGGCCTTGCCCAGCACATAGGTATTGGCCGAGGAGGAGGGGCCGAAATGGATCCAGTCGCTGGACACGTTCAGCGCCTGGGCGATGCGGGCATAGCTCAGATCCATTGCCGCGCCGGCGGCCTGGGAGGCCGGGTAGACGCCATAGGGCTGCAGCTTGGTGGCGCGATAGTAATGGTCAAGCCGGGTGAGCACGGCATTGGCGGTGTAGGCGCCGCCGGCGTTCTCGAAAAAGGCATGACCCTGCAGCGATGGCTCGGCAAAGGCGGGGAACTGGGCGCGGATACGGGCCGGATCAAGGGGCAGGGCGGTCATGGGAAGGGTCCAATCGGATGGTGTCCGATTGGTAGAGCAAGCCCCGACAAAAGCAAACCCCGGCTGTTGAGAGCCGGGGTTCTCGTCCACGGCCCGGGGGAGCCGCGGCGTGGTGCGATGCCCGGATACCGGAGATCGCGTGGTCGGCCGCAGAACCCGCCCGAAGTTGGGTCTGCAGCCGATCTGAACGGAATCAGCGGCCCTGGCGCTGACCGCGATGGCCCTGTTCGTACTGGCCGGAATTGCCCATTTGGCCCATCTGGCCCTTCTGGCCCATGCCGCCCCGCTCGCCGCGCTGGGGCATCAGACTGGTCTTCTGCTCATCGGTGAGGCTGTCAAAGAAAGCGGTCAGCGATGGCTGCACGGCCTCGAGGGCAGCGAGCCTGGCCTTCTCGAAGGCAATGCGGTTGGTGAAGGCTTCGCCCATGTCGGGACGCTCAGCTGCTGTTCCGGCTGCCGGCGCGGCGGGGCGCAGGCCGTCGACGGCGGTCGAGAAGCTATTGGCGGCGGCCAGCGCGTCGGTCTTGAGGGTATCATACAGCGCCTGCTGGTCAGCGGTCATGTCGATGGCGTGGCTGAGGCGGACGAGGGCAATTTCAATGCCTTCGGCACCGCGCTCAAAGCCGATCATGCCACCCATGCCGCGCTGCCCACCATGGCGCTGGCCAGCATCCTGGCGCTGGCCCATATTGCCCTTGCCCTGAAACTGTTCCTGGGCAGCAGGTGCGGTGGGTGCGGCAGTCTGGGCGAATGAAGGCGCGATGGCGGAAAGGCCGAGGGCGGCGGTGGTCAGAGCGATGATGGCTGTGGTCTGGAGGGTCTTCATCACGAGTTTTCCTTTGCATGGGAGCCGAAACTTGTCCGGTCTGAAAGGAACCTACAGCGTGCTGCCTCTTCGCGACCTTGCGGCTGCATGAACAGTTTGTCACCTTGGTAAGGTGGAGGCGCACCATGATTGCGATCGTTACCGACCCAATGCCGAGCGATGATGAGCTACGCGCCCTGTGGCTGGTGGCATGGGGCAATGGCGGCCCGGTGAGTTTCCAGCCCATTCTGGCGCGCGGACTGGCCCATGTCGGGGCGTTGGATCAGCAGAGATTGGTCGGCTTCGTCAATGTGGCGTGGGACGGCGGCAGCCACGCGTTCATTCTCGATACCTGCGTCGACCCGCAATATCGGCGGCGCGGCATCGGGCTGCAGCTGGTGGAGCGTGCAATCGAGACGGCCAGAGCGCGCGGTGCCGAATGGCTGCATGTCGATTTTGAGCCGCAGCTGGAAGGGTTTTATCGGGCCGCCGGGTTTGGACCGACGGCGGCAGGGTTGATCCGGTTGCAGTGAGCGCGGCCCCGCCAGCGAGCGATCAACGCGGGCGCCAGGCGAGCAGGCGCATGGCGTTGAGGGTGACGAGGACGGTGGCGCCGGTATCGGCGAGAATGGCGGGCCAGAGGCCGGTTATGCCGACGATGGTGGTGACCAGGAACACCGCCTTGAGCCCGAGCGAGACCGCGATGTTCTGCCAGATATTGGCCATGGTGGCGTTGGACAGGCCGATCATGGCGGCGATGTCGGTGACGCGGCCATGCAGGATGGCAGCGTCGGCGGTTTCCAGCGCCACATCGGTGCCGCCGCCCATGGCGATGCCGATATCGGCCGCGGCCAGGGCCGGCGCGTCATTGATACCGTCGCCGATCTTGGCGACGAATTGGCCCTGCGCCTGCAGTTCGCGCACAATGGCCTGCTTGTCCTGCGGCAGGAGGCCGGCGCGGACAGCTATGCCCAGATCGGCGCCGATTGCCGCAGCGGTGCGGGCGTTGTCGCCGGTCAGCATGATGACGTCAATGTTGATGGCCTTGAGGGCGTCAATGCCTGATCTGGCGTCGGCCCGGGGCTCGTCGCGCATGGCGAGGATGCCGATAAGGGTGCTGTCGGTCAGCAAAAGCGAGACGGTCTTGCCCTGATCGGTGAGGGCATCGATGCGCGCGCGCGGCTCGGGCGCAAGGGTCAGTTGCTCGGCGGCGGCGCTGGCGGAGAACAGGAAGTACTCGGCGCCGCCGACCGTGCCGGCGACCCCCTTGCCGGCAATGGCACGGGCGGCAGCAGCGGGCGGAACCGGGACCTTGTCGGCGCCCGCACGGGCGAGAATGGCCAGGGCGAGGGGATGGCTGGAGCCGGTTTCCAATGCTGCGGCGAGCGAGAGGATGTCGGCTTCATCCCGGCCGAGGGCCACAATGTCGGTCAGCCTGGGCTTGCCTTCGGTCAGCGTGCCGGTCTTGTCGAGCGCGACGGTGGTGATGGTGCGCAGGCCTTCGAGCACGGCGCCGCCCTTGAGCAGCAGGCCGCGACGGGCGCCAGCCGATAGCGCGGCGGCAATGGCGGCGGGGGTGGAGATCACCAGGGCGCAGGGGCAGCCAATGAGCAGGACGGCGAGGCCCTTGTAGATCCACTGGTCCCAGGGCTGGCCCAGCAGCAAGGGCGGCACCATGGCGACCAGCGCGCCGACGACGAGAACGCCGGGGGTATAGTAGCGCGAAAAGCGGTCAATGAAGCGGGCGGTGGGGGCCTTGGACTCCTGGGCCTCCTCGACCAACTGCACGATGCGCGAAATGGTGTTGTCGCTGGCCGTGGCGGTGACGCGGATCTGCAGCACGGCATCGGTATTGATGGTGCCGGCGAACACGGCATCGCCGGGCTGCTTGCTGGTGGGCACGCTTTCGCCGGTGACCGGGGCCTCGTCGATGGCGCTGTGGCCGGCAATGATCTCGCCATCGGCAGGGATGCGGTCGCCGGGGCGGACCATGATGATGGCGTTGAGGGCCAGGCTGGCGGCAGGGACTTCGGTGGTGCTGTCACCTTCAATCAGAAAGGCGGTCTTGGGCACCAGATCGGCCAGGCCCTTGATCGAGGCGCGGGCGCGACTGGCGGCGACGCCTTCGAGCAATTCGCCGACCAGGAACAGCAGCACCACCATGGCAGCTTCTTCGGTGGCGCCGATGAAGACCGCACCGATGGCAGCAATGCTCATCAGCGTTTCGATGGAAAAGGGCGAGCCGGCCCTGGCGCCGGCAATGGCGCGGCGGCCGATGGGAATCAGACCCACCAGCAAGGCGAGCAGAAAGGCTTCGTGCCCGATGGACGGAATGAACAGGCCGACCAGATAGGCAGCCAGCAGCGCGGTGCCGCAGGACAGGGCCAACAGGGCCTTGGGGGTTTTCCACCAGGGCCCGTCGCCGAGCTCGAAATGGTCATGCGCGGCGCCGCCGGCATGGTCAGGGTCGCCCGCCGGCGGGCGCGGCGCGGCGCCATCTTCGACCAGTTCATAGCCGAGCGGCTTGATGGCCTGCTGGATGGCGGCGAAGGAAACATCGTCATGCACGACATTGAGGGTGCCGGCAGTGTAGCTGGCGCCAACCTCGGAAACGCCGGGAATGCGGCTGACGGCGGTCTCGATCTTGAGGGCGCAAGCGCCGCAATCCATGCCGCCGACCCGGTATTTCGTCTTGATTGTGTCAGCCATGCCGCATCCTTCCGCTCTTCATATAGGCATGCTAACTTCTCTAGCCACTAGAGGAGCAAGCGGAATATGGACAGGCGCCGCAACAGAACGCGACAACGCGCCGCCCCGGAGGACAGCGCGTTGCCAATGACACTGGCGGTAGCCGCCGGGCTGTTATTGCGTGGGGGTGCGCAGCTGGAAGCCGGTGATGCCGACAGCGACATTGATGCCGGTCTGGCCCTGCACGCTGAGCGGCTGCAGCATGAAGCCCTCGCTGGAGCCACCGACCAGGGCATTGGCGCCGACACCCAGGCCCATCGACGCTTCAGCGCTGACGCCGACATATTCGCCAGCCAGGGAGCCGGGCGCGTAGGCATCGGTGCTGGGGGCAAGCACCAGCCACTGGATCACCGATTCCTCGGTGAAGCCGATATCAAGGCCGACCTTGTTGACCGTACCGTAATAGACTTCGGTGGGTTCGCTGGCCTCGGCATCGTAATAGCTGCAGATGGCGTCCTTGGACGAGCCGAGGATCAGGCCAATGCCGCCCTCGACCGTGCATTCCAGTCGGCCGATTTCGACATTTTCCTGGGCGTAGGCCGCTGTCGACAGCAGGGCAGTGGCAGCGAGTATGGTTGCGGACATCAGTTTCATTTGAGTACTCCTAAGCAGGCTCAACTCGTGGGCCTGCTGCAGGTTCCGCCAGGCGGTCGGTCCTGGCCGATAGCGACAAATAGGCCGCAGTTGCGGCAGTGAGGAATATCATGGGTTTTCCCATCGGAGAGCTGTCACGCCAGACGGACGTCAAGGTCCCGACCATTCGCTATTACGAGCAGATCGGTCTGCTGCCGGAGGCGCCGCGCAGCGAGGGCAATCGGCGGCTGTATGGTAAAGCCGAGGTCGAGCGGCTGCGGTTCATTCGCCATTCGCGCGAGCTGGGCTTTGAGATCGAGGATATCCGCGAGCTGCTGGGCATGGCGGCGCAGCCGCAGTCATCGTGCCATCAGGTCGACAGCATTGCGCAGAACCACCTCAAGGAGATCGAGCGGCGCATTGCCAGCCTGACCGCGCTCAAGAGCGAGCTCAGCCGGATGGTGGAAGAGTGCGGGCATGGAAGAGTGTGCGATTGCCGGATCATCGAGGCGCTGGCCGATCACAGCCAGTGCCAGAGCGAGCATTAGGGTGCTGCGGCCGGCCGATGGTCGGCTTCAGGCAAAGCTGCCGGCGATGTCCCTGGCGACTTCACCCAGATTGTCGTTGAGCTGATGGTCGCGCCCGGCCAGGCGACGGACCACGGCGTGCGGCATCGCCTTGGCGTAGAGGTCGAGATGGCTGGCGGGCGTGGTGGTATCGTCGCTGCCGCGATAGAGAAAGACCCTGGTATCGCCGAGCGGCGCGGCCCAGTCTGGCGCCACCTCGACATCGGCACTGGACCAGCCGCCGGGGCCGATAAAGGGCGGCGCTATCAGGCATAGTGCAGCGATGACCTGCAACAGTCCTGGATGGCGGGCCAGCGTGTGCACGAGGATGGTGCCGCCGACCGAGTGTCCCACCACAACGAGGGACGGACCCAGGAGGGCGATCCCGTGCATGATGGCGTCGCCCCAGGCGGCGAATTCCGGGTCGTCTTCGTGGGGCATATTCGGATAGTGCAGGCAATAGCCGCGCCCGAGTGCCTGCTCGAGGCTGGCGACGAGCTTGTTGTCCCATTGTGCATGGGTTCCGGCGCCGCCACCCTGAATGAACAGGACCGGCCGATCTGTTTGAGCAGCGTTCAACGCGCACCTCTCCCCAATGGCATCGTCATCTCCCGATCGATATCCGCACCCGTCAGACATGGATCGATGATGCGTGCAGACCGCAGGCGGTGCCACATCGGGCGCCGTCGCAGGATAAGGCTAAAGCTAAAGCGGGCAGAGGCGCGGGGCAAGATGGCCGCGCCATGGCGCTGTTCGGCATGGCCCGAGCAGTGTCCGGCGGCGAGATGCTAGGCGTAGCTGACCCAGCCGCGGATGGTCAGTCCGGCATAGAACAGGGTCACATCGGAAAATCCGGTCTCGCGCAGCATGGCTTCGTCGTCCTCGGGCGACAGGATACAGAGCTTGCTGGCGATGGCCTGCTTTGCCTGCTCCACATTGGCCGGGGCGGTATCGGCAAAGCCGACATGGCGGGCAATCCATTGCGAGCGTTCCGGCTCGGTCTGGGGAAAGCTGATATGGGCGAGGACCAGCGGCGCGCCGGGCAGCAGGCGGGCATGGAGCTGCAGCAGGGTTTCGAAGCGTTGCTCGCGCGGCACAAAGTGCAGGGTGAGCAGACAGACAGCGCCGTCGAACGGCCCCTTTGGTGCGGTGTCGATATAGCCTTCGTGCAGCGCGATGCGGGCCGCGTGCTGGGCCGTGAGGTGTTCGGCACTGCGCAACATGTCGGCGGAAGGATCAATGCCGTCAAAGGACCAGCCGGCATGATCGTCGGCCAATGCCTTGAGTTCGAGACCGCCGCCAGCGCCGAGCACCAGAATCCGCCCGTGTTCGGGCACGCGCTCGGCCAGCAGCATCGAGGTCATGCGATGCAGTCCGGCCAGGCCGGGGACCTGTCTGGCCGCGCCCTCGGCATAGGTCCTGGCATGGTTCGCGTTAAAAGCGGTACTGCTGGCGGGCCCGGGGGGCGAAGCGAGTTGCTTGGTCATGCCCCTTAAAGTGCTTGGCGCAGCCTTGGGCTGTCAAGGCTGATTTCGGTTGCGCGCTGGTGACAACAAAAAAGGCAGCGCCCGAAAGCGCTGCCTGCCGTGTGGTATCGTTGTGATGTCGATCAGGCCGCCAGCTCACCGGCCGGAGAGGGCGTGTGGCGGGCCAGGGCGCGGATCACCTGCTTGGCGGTGATACTGCCGATCTGCACGCCGTTCTCGTCCTGCACGCCAACCCATTCATGCTCGGCAAACAGGGGCAATACGTCTTCGCAGCGCGCGTCCTGCGGCACCAGAATGTCACAGCGCTCGCCGGCGCCCCTGGTCATGATCGAGCGCACATGGATGGCGCGGGCCTTGTTCACTTCGCGCACGAAGTCCTCGATATGCTCATTGGCGGGACGCAGCACGATATCTTCGGGCTTGCCTTCCTGCTGCAGGGCACCATCCTTGAGCACGGCGATGCGGTCGCCGATCTTGAGGGCCTCGTCGAAGTCGTGGGTGATGAACAGGATGGTCTTGCCCAGCGATTTCTGCAGCTCGATGAGCTGATCCTGCATGCCCGAGCGGATCAGTGGATCAAGCGCCGAGAAGGCTTCGTCCATCAGGATGATGTCGGTATCCATGGCGAGCGCCCGGGCCAGGCCCACACGCTGCTGCTGGCCACCCGAAAGCTGGCGCGGCTGGCTATTCTCATAGCCCGACAGGCCCACCGTTTCGATCCACTTGGCGGCGGTGGCCAGGCGTTCCTGCTTGCCGACGCCACGGACTTCGAGGCCATAGGCGACATTGTCGATGACCGAACGGTGCGGCAGCAGGCCGAACTTCTGGAACACCATGGCGATCTGGGTGCGGCGGAAGGTGCGCAACTCGTCCAGGCTCATCTTCACCACGTCGGCACCATTGACGACGATCTCGCCGGCGGTGGGGTCGATGAGGCGATTGACGTGGCGGATCAGCGTGGACTTGCCGGAACCCGACAGGCCCATGACCACGAAGATCTGTCCCTTGGCGATGTCGAGCGAGACATTGTCGAGGCCAACGACATGATTGGTCTCGGCCTGCACTTCGGCCTTGGACTTGCCGGAGCGCAGCAGCGCCAGGGCACTCTGTGGATCGTCGCCGAAGATCTTGGTGACGCCACGCATGGCAATGGCCAGCTCGGGATTGATGGTTGTGTCAGACATTAGCGCGCCTCCGCCAGGCCGATACGGGCCTGCAATTGTTTGCCGAAGGCCTGAGTGACCCGGTCAAAGATGATGGCCAGGGCAACAATGCCCAGACCGGCGAACAGACCGCGGCTGACTTCAAGACGACCAATACCCTGCAGCACCTGATAGCCAAGGCCACCGGCGCCGATCATCGAGGCAATCACCACCATGGAGAGCGCCATCATCGTGGTCTGGTTCACACCAGCCAGAATGGTGGGCAGGGCCAGCGGGATCTGCACGCCGAGCAGGCGCTGGCGTGGATTGGTGCCGAAGGCGCGGCTGGCTTCCATGACGGCCGGATCGACCGAGCGCAGGCCCAGATCGGTCAGGCGCACCAAAGGCGGGGAGGCATAGATGATAGTGGCGATCAGCGCCGGGATCTTGCCCGGACCAAAGATCATCACCGTGGGGATGAGATAGACGAAACTGGGCAGGGTCTGCATCAGATCGAGCAGCGGGGTGATGGATTTGCGCACATTGAGCGAGCGGCTCATCCAGACGCCGACCGGAATGGCCAGCACGATGGCGGTCAGCGTGGCCGCGATCATCAGGGCCATGGTGGCCATGGCGTCTTCCCACAGATCCATGACGCCCAGGAACAACAGGGCCACCAAGACGACAGCGGGCAGCTTCCAGTTGCGGGTGGAGAGCCAGGCAACACCAACCAGAATGGCGATGATCAGCCACCAGGGGGTGGCAATCAGCAGGTTCTCGATGCTCTTGAGCAGCATCAGCAGGGGATGGGCCGCAGCCTCGAAGCCGCCGCCCCAGTGGCGCACGATCCAGTTGAGGGCGTCATCGACGGCGCGGCGCAGCGGGCGGGTATCAATAATTTCTGGAAACACGGTTTTTCTCTCTCGTGTGGAGGGATGGCGCGCGATGCCGGAAGGCGATGACTGCGCATTCGGGCATCACGCGGAAAACGGCCGGGTCGTAACCCGGCCGTATCGGCTTGTTGGCAGACGCGGCGCCTAGCTCAGGTTGGCGCGCACCTTGTCTGCGACTTCAGCGGGAACCCAACCGGTCCAGACATCTTCCTTGGTCTTGAGGAAGTTGACGGCAGTGGCTTCGGCATCCGCCTGGTTTTCATCGCCATAGACCAGCAGTTCGCTGATCTCGGCATTGGTCAAGCCGACCTTGGAGAAGTACTCGGCAACGGCCGGTGCTTCGTCCTGCAGCCAGGCGGCAGCACCAACGATGGCAGGCGAAGACGGATAGGCGGTTATGCCGGCCGGCTCGTCGCAATCGGGATTTGTGTTGCAGGCGTAAACCTCAGGCTTGATTTCACCCATGTCCAGGGCGACGGCATCGAACTTGCCGAGAATGGCCGTGGGACCCCAATAGTAGAACAGGATGGGCTCTTCACGGGTAAAGGCGCGTGCAATCGAGGCATCGAGCGCACCGCCCGAACCGGGGGAGAACAGGTTCCAGTTCTCTTCCATGTCATAGGCTTCAAACAGCGCGCCGGTGGCCAGTTCGCAACCCCAGCCCGGTGGGCAGGTATAAAGGCGGCCCTTGCTGGAATCCTCGGGGTCGGCAAAGACCTGCGGATTGGCAATGGCTGTCTCAGCCGAGGTGATTTCGGGGTTGGCCTCCTGCGTGTAGCGCGGAATGAACCAGCCCTCCACGGTGCCATCGCTGATGGCGTCGCCAAGAGCGACGGTGGTGCCGTCGCTGAGGGCGGCGTCCCACTGTTCCTGAACGGTACTGGTCCAGAGTTCAGGCGCGACAGCGGGCGAACCGCGCGTCACCATGGAACTGGTGGTGGGAACGGTGTCGCCGGTGACGATCTCGACATTGCAGTCGAAGCCGGCGTCGAGCACCTTGGCGTGAATGTGGGCCAAAACGGCCGCAGAGGGCCAGGTGAATTCGGCAATATCAATGGTGCGGTCTGTGCCGCAGGTGACAGCGTCTTGGGCAAAGGCAGGCGAAGAGGCTGCAGCCATAAAGGCAATAGCAATCGCGGCGGCGGCGCCACCGGTTTTCAGCATCATGTGGATATGCTCCATGTCATTTAGTGAGGGCGAAACATATAACCATAGTTGATTGCTGTCAAATCGGCAGTTACTTTGACGTATGCTGTAATAATCAAGAAAAACAACTCATGTACTAGCTGCGCTGCATTGATATCCATCTATTGATGGTCATTTTTCTATCGATTTCAGAAGTGGTTGATCTGGTGGGTGATTGTTTGCAAGAAAAGAAATTCTTAGACATGGCATTATGCGCGAAAAACGGCGGGATTCCGGCGGAATTGTGCGGGTCGGGCGAGGCGGGTGATGGGTGCCGCTAGACTTGCGGCGCGGCGGACGGCAGCCGAGCCCGCGCCCAAAAGGCGTCGCAGCGCCTCCGGGTCAGTCTGGTGCTGACCGCAGATGGTGACTGCGAGGGCGTGGATGTCGGTCTGGTGGGGATGAACGACGCTGTGGGACGATCATGGATGATCTGGGCCGGCACGATCTGCCAAGGCGATGGGAAAGGTGACCGGTCGCCGGGCGTAGGGTCGATGGGCAGGCAAGACCAACGGGTCCCGTGCAGAGGGAGCCCGTTTTGTTTGTCGGCGAATGCTAGCTGGAAATGTACTCGCGCAGTTCGGCGGCTTCGCGCTCGGCATCCTCGATCTTGAACTTGACGACGTCGCCAATCGAGATGATGCCGATCAAGGCGCCATTTTCGGTCACCGGCATGTGGCGGATGCGGCGGCGGGTCATGCGCTCCATCACCTCGGCAATGGGCGTGTCGCGCTCACAGGTGACGACGCCACGGGTCATGCATTCGGCGATCGGCAGCGCCAATGTCGTGCTCGCATCTGTGCCGAGGCGGCGAACAATGTCGCGCTCGGAGAGAATGCCGGCAACGGCGTTGTCGGCCCCGGTGATCACCACGGCGCCAATATTGTGGGCGTTGAGCTGGGTCACGGCATCGGCCAGCGAACTGGTATCGGGCAGGGTGTAAACCTGCGCGCCCTTGGTTTGAAGGATGGTGTCAACACGCATTGTTCAGTCCTCCTCTTTGAGCCAGTCTGGACCGCCGCAGCGCCGGGAGCAAGGGGCGCCTGAGCGGATCACCGGCCTATAAAAAAAGGGGCCAGCACGCGCTGGCCCCATTGAGTGGTCAGGGAGAAAAGGAGGTCAGCCCTCGTTGTGGCCGGGCGACCAGTAGCGCCGCACGGGCTTGCGCTTGGGGGCCTGGGCCGGGAGGGCGCCGCGCAAGGCAAATCGCGCGGCTTCAAACAGCATGGCCAGCACCAACAGGGTCAGCGGGATCATGAACACCATGATCTGGGTGTCGGGACTGGTTGCCAGCGTTGCAGCACTGGCCGGTGACACGCCAACCAGCACGGCGGCGGTGGCGCCGACGGTGATCAGGGCCGCCGAGACGGTCCCATAGAGGCCGAAAGTTCTACGCTTGGAGGACGTCACTTCTTGCATGGGATCAACGTCGCTCCTTGATTGACAGTGCAGCCACTAAGCCATGCGAATGCGGTTCGAGTTGGGACTGATGTTGGCGGGTGCGGTACCATTTGGGGGCAAAACTGTGGCAGCGCGGGCATGGGTACCAGCAGGCGGGCGACGAAATCGTGCGCGCCCGCTTGCCGCCGGACCGGGCACCCCCTATCAGTTACGCCCGGGTTTTGCTGGAGTTGCTGCACATGGGGTTCTTGTCTGACGCATTGGCGCGCGTGGCGCCGTCCGCGACGGTGGCGATCAGCCAGAAGGCGCGCGTCATGGCGCAGGAGGGCCGCGACATCATCGCGCTGTCGGCCGGAGAGCCCGATTTCGATACCCCGCTGCATGTGCGCGAAGCCGCCAAGGCGGCGATGGACGCGGGCAAGACGCGCTACACCAATGTCGATGGCATCCCCGAACTGAAGGAAGCGGTGGCGGCCAAGTTCCGGCGCGACAACGGGCTCGATGTCACCGCGGCGGACTGCTTCGTGTCCTCGGGCGGCAAGCAGATCATTTTCAACGCCATGCTGGCGACGCTGAACCCGGGCGATGAAGTGGTGGTGCCGGTGCCCTATTGGGTGAGCTATCCCGAAATCGTGCGGCTGTGTGGCGCCGAGCCGGTGTTTGCGGTGGCCGATGCCTCCACCGGCTTCAAGCTGTCGCCGGCGGTGCTGGAGGCGGCGATCACGCCCAGGACCAAGTGGCTGATCCTCAACACCCCGTCCAACCCGACCGGCGCGGCCTATAGCGCCGCCGAGCTCAAGGAGCTGGCCGCGGTGCTGCTGCGCCACCCGCATGTGCACATTCTGACCGACGATATCTATGAAGTGCTGGTCTATGATGGCGGCAGCTTTGCCACTATCGCCCAGGTCGAGCCCAGGCTGCAGCCGCGCACGCTGACGATGAATGGCGTGTCCAAGTCGCATGCCATGACCGGCTGGCGCATCGGCTATTGCACCGGGCCCCGCGATTTGCTGGCAGCGATGACCAAGCTGCAGGGGCAATCGACGTCGAACCCGACATCGATCTCGCAATGGGCGGCGGTGGAAGCACTGAACGGGCCGCAGGATTTTCTCGCCGAGTGGCGGCAGGTGTTTCAGGCGCGGCGCGACATGGTGGTCAAGGGGCTGAACGCCAATACCGGGCTGGACTGTCTGACGCCGGCCGGGGCGTTTTACGTGTTTCCATCCTGCCAGCGGCTCCTGGGCAAGACCAGCGCCGGTGGCGTCGTGCTGAGCACGGATGAGGATTTCGTCATGGCGCTGCTCGAGGAAACCGGGGTGGCGCTGGTGCATGGCACCGCGTTTGGCCTGCCGGGGCATTTCCGCCTCAGCTATGCGGCCAGCAATGCAGAACTGGAGGAGGCGATCAAACGCATCCAGGGGTTCTGCGCGGGGATAGCGTAGGGTCGGCTTTTTGGGCGCAAGATCGTCTTACGAGCACCGGGTGGCACCTCCCCCTTCACGGGGGAGGTTGGGAGGGGGTGCGAGAGCCCCTATATCGGGGGCATCCGTCCCCCTCCCTGTCCCTCCCCGCAAGGGGGGAGGGTGACGACTGAAAAATGGGGGCTTCGCCCGCCCTATTTCCCCATCCAGCTCATGAAACCGGTGCTGTCGCCGCCGGCTTCGGCGAACATCTGGGTCAGCTTGCTGGTGCTTTCATAGCTGGCGACGGCGGTCTGGTAGAACTGGTCGCTCCAGCCGGCAGCCTGGCGTTCCTCGGCACTCATCGAGGAGTAGATCGAGATGATGTTCTGGGAAAAGGCGGTGGGGTCGCTGGATTTGGCGGCGCTGTGAAAGCCGGCGAGCAGGGCGGCGCCCGATTTGCTGCGCAGGGCCGCCTTGGCCTCGGCGCTTTCGGCGGCCGAGAACTTGTCGTCGGTATTGAGCGCGATGGCCGACAGGGTGCGGCTGGCAAGGCCCGATATGTCGATATAGGTGCCGACGGTGGTCTTGCTGTTGAAGGTGGGCGCCTTGCCGTTGGCAATGGCATCGGCATAGAGCGTATCGAGCGACTTGCGCGCACTGCTGGCGACGTCGGCAATATCCTGTTGCTGCTGGGCGGCACCCGCATCGACCAGCGCCAGATAGAGCTGGACCGGATCCTCGTCGCCGGTATCGGGCAGGGTTTTGGGATCACTCTGGAGCTGTTTGATACCCTCGGTGATCGCGGCGCGACCGGCGATCCAGTCGGCACCGGCCTTTTCCTCATCGCCCAGACTATCGAGATAGGCTGCGGCGGCCTTGTACAGCGCCGTGAAATTGCCGGTGACCTGGGCGACGCCGGCGGGACCCGAGAGCGCGTTCTCGAAGCGGCGCTGCATTTCAAGACCGGCGGCAGCCTGCTCATCGCTGGTGAAGCTGTCATCGCTGGCCATGGCGAACAGTTCACGCTGGTCCAGGCTCGATAGATCGACGGCCAGCTTGCCGGTTTCCAGCGGTGTGCTGCGCCCGGCCTCGGTCAGCAATGCCGCCAGTTTGGCATGGGCTTCGGCCAGCACGGTGGCAAAGTCCTTGGCGGCCAGGGCGGCCTGCGCTTCGCTGGACAGGGTGACCGAGGTGGCCGCGCTGTCATCTGTTGTCGGGGTGCTGCTGGCGGCGGCAGCGGTGGTGGCCGGTTTGGCGGCCTGGCTATAGGCGGTGGTGTAGCTGGTACTGGGGTAAGCGGCGCTGACGGCAACCATGCTGGCCTCCTGCAAATGATGTGCAGAGCGCCTTGCAAGCCATGTGCCGGAGAAAACGCAATTAAATCAGTGCGGCGACGTGCCGGGTGCGGGCCGGGGCGGAAAATTTTGCCGGGCTGACGGGCAGCAATGACCACAATGCAAGAAAAAGGCCCCGGCAAGAAAAAGGCCCCGCCCGAGGGGAGGGCAGGGCCCAGAGATCATCAGCCGAAGCGTCTGACCTTGGAGGAACGGCGCCACGAACGCCGTTGAGTTGGTCGGGGGACTATCCAATGACTCAAGGGGTGACACAATCACGCAATGGGAAGGGCTGCCATGCAGATTCGCCGCCGCAGGCGAGCGGGCAAAAAAAGAGGCTCCAACCGAAGTTGGAGCCCAATGATAGGGCCGAAGCCAAATCTGAAGTAGGGCCCAGCGCAAGGGAGGAGGATATGCGCTGAACCAGTGAACCCAAGCCGCGGGAGGAGGATGCAGCTTAAGTTCGTGTCGCCTAAACGCGGGTCCGAGGGAGGAGGATACGGAGCGGCGTCGCCAGCGACAGGTACACATATAGTTTTTGACCGGTTGGTCAGCAATAGAAAGGTCAGCATGTCTGCCATGCATTGGGCGCAGCGACATGTTGTCAATCTGCCTGCAGTCCACGCAGACCGGCGCAGGGCGCCAAGGCCTAGAAGACGGCGAGGTATTTCAGCAGCGAGATGATGCCGATGACGATGACAACGATCTGCAGGATCTGGCGGATGCGGGCCTCGATGGGCAGGCGCTGGACCAGCCACAAGATGAGAACGATGACCAGGAAGGTGATCAGAATGCTGATTAGAACAGAAGTGCCCACGGTATTCTCCAGTGCGCTTGGTGCGCTTTGGGTAACGCGGCTGTGAACGCTTGGTTGCATTGCCGGCCCGCCAGCGCAAAAAAAAAGCCCTGTCCGAAGACAGGGCCATTGATAGGGCCGAAGCCAAATCGATAGTAGGGCAGAGAGCAAGGGGGAGGAAATGCGCTCTGCCAGTGAACCGTGATCGAAGGAGGAGGAGACGATCCCGGTTCGGTGTCGCGATACTTGTTCCGAGGGAGGAGGATACGGAACGCGCCTCAGCGACACCCTCCTTATGAACTCTACCGATCCGGTCGGCAATACGATGATGAACATGTCAGCCATGCAGTTGATGCACGTGCGGCAAAAAAAGTGGCCCCGCTCGAGGGGAGAGCGGAGCCACAGGGATGCAGGGATAAATCCCCACAAGGAGGGAACACAGGGGGCGCAAGGGAGGAGAAGCGCCCGCACTGCTGAGGGGCATATAGGGGGCCGGGCGCTGCCTAACAATCATGCACTGCGTATAATAGCTATGCACACACTGCATGAGGCGGAAAAAGATCTGCTGAATCAATGACAAACCGCACGCCCCCGGTGCGGCGCTCGGGAGCAGTTGGCAGGCAGCATGGCGCTGGTTTGGGCAGAGGCTAGAAGCTCCACTCGCGGGCCTTGGCGACGAGGAAGTCGCGGAACACGCCGACGCGCTTGGAATTCTTCAGGGCCGGGGGATAGACGAAGAAGGCCTCATAGGCCGGCAGTTCGGTTTCGGGCAGGACCTGAATCAGGCCGTCTTCCTGCTCGGTAACGTAATCGGGCAGCATGGCGATGCCGGCGCCAGCGCGGCAAGCCTGCATCATGCCATAGATGGCATTGACCTTGAGGGAGGCGCGACGCGGCGCGGAATCGGTCCGCCCCATGCGCTCGAGGTAATTGATATCACCGAGATAGGACGGGACCGGCTCGCCAAAGCTGATGATACGGTGATCATCGAGCTCCTCGGCGCTGCTGGGCATGCCGAACTCTTCAATGTAGCTCTTGGATGCGTAGAAGTGATTGTGCACGGTGAACAGCTTGCGCTGGATCATCTCGGACTGGTTCGGGCGGTGCAGGCGGATGGCCACATCGGCCTCGCGCATGGCCAGATCCAGTTCGGAGTCGTTGAGACGAATTTCGAGCTGGATCAAGGGATAGAGCTTGATGAACTCATCAAGCCGCGAGCTCAGCCAGGCCGAGCCGATACCGACCGTGGTGGTGACCACCAGCGGACCGGTGGGCGTGTCCTGGCTCTCGGACATCTGGGTTTCGACCTGCTGCAATTCCCAGTGCATGCGGTGGGCCGTGCGGAACAATTGCTCGCCCACTTCGGTCAGCACCAGACCACGCGCATGGCGAATGAACAGCTTGAGCGCGAGGTCATCTTCCAGCGCGGAAATCTGCCGGCTGACGGCCGACTGGCTCATGCCAAGCTTTTCAGCGGCGTGCGTGAAACTGCCCGACTCGGCGGCGGTGTGGAAGATCCGGAGTTTGTCCCAGTCGAGCATATGGTTTGGCGCTTTCTAGTTGGTCGTCGGCCGCGCTACTCGGCGGCTTCGGCGAGTTCGTGTTCGGCCAGAAAACGTTCCGCCTCCAGGGCGGCCATGCAGCCCATGCCGGCAGCGGTGACGGCCTGACGATAGACATCGTCGGTCACATCGCCAGCGGCAAAGACGCCTGGGATATTGGTCTCGGTGGTGCCGGGCTTCACCTGCAGATAACCGCCCGGCTTCATGTCGAGCTTGCCGGCGAAGATGGCGGTGGCCGGGGCGTGGCCAATGGCAATGAAGATGCCATCGATGGGCTGCTCATAGGTCGTGCCAGTGCTGCGATCGCGCAGGGTGACCGTATTGACCGAAGGCGGCATGGCGGCGCCGCCAACTTCGACAATTTCAGTATTCCAGCGCACTTCGATCTTGGGGTTCTTGAACAGGCGGTCCTGCAGGATGCGCTCGGCACGGAACTCGTCGCGGCGATGCGCCACAATCACCTTGGAGGCGAAATTGGTCAGAAACAGGGCCTCTTCGACCGCCGTATTGCCACCGCCGACGACCAGCACTTCCTTGTCGCGATAGAAAAAGCCATCGCAAGTGGCGCAGGCGGACACGCCATAGCCCTGGAATTTCTGTTCGCTGGGCAGGCCCAGCCATTTGGCCTGGGCGCCGGTGGTGATGATGACGCTATCGGCGGTGTAGATTTCGCCGCTATCGCCGGTCAGCACGAAAGGACGCTGGTCAAAATCGACATGGGTGATGATGTCGCTGATGATGCGCGTGCCGACATGCTCGGCCTGGGCCTTCATCTGGTCCATCAACCAGGGCCCCTGGATGACGTCGGCAAAGCCGGGGTAATTTTCCACATCGGTGGTGATGGTCAACTGACCGCCGGGCTGCAAACCCTGGATCATGACCGGTTCAAGCATGGCCCGCGCCGCATAGATCGCGGCGGTGTAGCCGGCTGGGCCAGACCCGATGATGACGACTTTGGCGTGCATCGCAATGCTCTCCGACAAATGGGAGTACTCCCCCGGCGCTAGTTAAAGGCCGAAACCGTACTCTTTCAAGACAAACCGTTCCGCCAGCACGCTGCGCCTGTGGAAGGTATTGGAATGTCACGCCTGCGGGAGCAAATCTCCCATGTCAGGCGTCAGACGTATTTGAGATTGAGGATTTCATAGCTGCGCGCCCCACCGGGAGCGGCGACCTCGAACGAATCGCCCACCGATTTGCCGATCATGCCCCGGGCGATGGGTGAGGAAATCGAGATGCGGCCGGCCGATGCATCGGCTTCGGGATCGCCGACGATCTGGTAGGTCTTTTCTTCCTCGGTATCCTCGTCGACATAGGTCACCGTGGCGCCGAACTTGACGGTAGAGCCGCTCAGCTTGGACACATCAATGACGTCGGCAAGCGCGAGAATGGTCTCAAGCTCCTTGATCCGCCCTTCATTGAGGCTCTGCTGCTCCTTGGCCGCGTGGTATTCAGCGTTTTCGGACAGATCGCCATGCGCGCGCGCTTCCGAGATCGCCTCGACAATGCGACGGCGCTCAGTGGCAGTGCGGTGCTCATATTCTGCGGCAAGGGCCTTTTGGCCTCCAACCGTCATCGGGATCTTTTCCATTTCGTGGCCTCCATCGGCACGGCAGTAAACAGCTATCATCCCAGCCAAAATCCGTTCGGCCTACGCTTCACGATAATTTTTAGGGGAAATAAGTCTCAAATTGCCCGGCTGCCGCGTTGCGGTCAAGCCAGTGTACGAATGAACATGGTCATGTCCACACGCGCTTTCAAGCATTCTCTTCTCTCGCAGAAAGGCCCCATCATGCAAGTCCTGCTTCCCGTTCTCGCGTTAAGTTTGCTCATCGTGCCGGCTGCCGGGGCGCAAGAGGCGCCTTCCAGTGCCGGTTTACTGCGTGCCGAGGTGCTGTCCGAGGGGCTGGACCACCCATGGGCGCTGGTGTTCATGCCCGATGGGCGGCTGCTGGTGACCGAGCGCAGCGGCCAGCTGCGGGTGATCAATGACGGGGCGGTTGGGGCGCCGATCACGGGGACACCCGATGTGTATGATCAGGGGCAGGGCGGTCTGCTCGACGTGGCACTGGCACCCGATTTCGCCGAAAGTGGCCGGATCTATCTGAGCTTTGCCGAAAATGCGGCTGATGCCGGCCTGCAGCGTGGCCAGGGGACAGCGGTCATGACCGCCCGGCTGGTGCTGGAGGGGGATTCCGGCCGGCTGGAGGAGCAGCAGGTGATTTTCCGCATGAACAGGTTCACCACCACAAACCGGCACTTTGGCTCGCGCGTGGTAGTGGGCAATGACGGCAATCTGTTCGTGACGCTGGGGGATCGCGGCGAGCAGGACCGGGCCCAGGATTTCGGCGACCTGGCCGGCGCGGTGGTGCGCATTGCGCCCGATGGCGCGGTGCCGGCGGACAATCCCCAGACCGAGGGCTGGGCGCCGGAGCTGTGGAGCAAGGGGCATCGCAACCCGCAGGGCGCGACGCTGCGTGATGACGGGCAGCTGTTCACGGTTGAGCATGGCGCGCGCGGCGGCGATGAGGTCAATAATCCGCAACCGGGCGCCAATTATGGCTGGCCGGTGATCACCTATGGCGAGGATTATTCCGGCCTACCGATCGGGGTGGGGACCAAGAAGGCGGGGCTGGAGCAGCCGCTGTTTTACTGGGACCCCTCGATTTCACCCTCGGGGCTGGATTTTTACGCGGGCGATCTGCTGCCCGATTGGCAGGGCGATCTGCTGACCGGCGGCCTGAGCGGGCAGGTGCTGGTGCGGCTCGATGTGGAGGGCGATGAAATCGTCGGCGAGGAACGCCTGTTTGCCGGGCAGCTGGGCCGGGTGCGCGATGTGAAGGCGGGCCCGGATGGGGCGATCTATCTGATCACCGATGAGGACAATGGACGGCTGATCAGGGTGGCGCCAGCGGAAGACTGAGAGCGATTCCATCCCGGTGCCAAGGCGGCAAGCCAGAACTTCTGACGAATGGCGGCGGGACTTGCTTGCTTCTGCGCCGCGATCCATCGACAATGTATACACGAAACCAGGTGGAGCCGCGTCATGGCCGATACTCGTCAGATTGTGGGCGGCGGACCCAAGAAGGTTCTCTATACCCTGGCCACCATTGGCCGCATGGGGGTGGGCAAGGCCGCCAAGGCGCTGACGGCCAAGAATGCCTGCAAGGCCTGTGCCTATGGCATGGGCGGCCAGCGCGGCGGCATGACCAATGAGCTCGATGAGTTTCCCTCGGTCTGCAACAAGAGCGTGCAGGCGCAGTCGACCGACATTCAGCCCGGTATTCCCGAGGCGATCTTCGAGCACAGCATCAAGGATCTGGCCGAGCTGACCGGCCGGGAGATGGAGCATCTGGGGCGGCTGAATACGCCGCTGTTCAAGGCGCGCGGCGCCGACCGTTTCACCCCGGTCGACTGGGAGTTTGCCCTGGCCCATGCCGCCAGCCAGCTAGAGGCCACCGCGCCGGAGCGCAGTTTCTTTTATTCCTCGGGCCGCTCGTCCAATGAGGCGGGGTTTTTGTTCCAGCTGCTGGCGCGGGCCTATGGCACCAATAATGTCAATAATTGCTCGTATTACTGCCACCAAGCGACCAGCGAGGGGCTGGCCAGCACGATTGGCAAGGCGACCTCAAGCGTCGAGCTGGAGGATCTGACTGGGGCCGACCTGATCTTTGTGATCGGGGCCAACCCATCGTCGAACCATCCGCGCTTCATTCACATGCTCAAGAACTGTCGCGAGCGGGGCGGGCAGGTGATCGTGATCAATCCGGCCCGGGAGCCCGGGCTGGTCAAGTTTTCCGTGCCGAAATCGCCCCGTTCCATGCTCAAGGGTGGCAGCGAGATAGCCTCGGATTATTGTCAGCCGCGGATCGGCTCGGATATTGCGCTGTTGAAGGGCATCGCCAAGGCCGTGCTGGAACTGGGGCTCGAGGACCGCGATTTCATCGCCGCGCACAGCAGCGGGTTCGAGGCGTTTGCCGCCGATCTGGCGGGGCTGGGCTGGGAGGAGATCAGCGCGACCTGCGGCATCAGCGCCGGGGAGATCGCCCATATCGCCCGGCAATATGGCAAGGCCGAAAACGCCGTATTCGCCTGGGGCATGGGGATGACCCATCACATCCATGGTGTGGAAAATGTCGAGGCCATTGCCAATCTGGCGGTGCTGCGCGGCATGGTGGGCAAGCGCTTTGCCGGTCTGCTGCCGCTGCGCGGGCATTCCAATGTGCAGGGCATCGGCACGATCGGGGTCAAGCCGGTGCTGGCGGGGGATGTGCTGGCGAAGATGGAGGCCGAATTCGGCGTCAGCTTCCCCACGGCGCGGGGCATGGATACCATGGTGTGTCTCAAGACCGCCGAGGCGGGAGCGATTGACAGCGCGGTGATCATGGGCGGCAATCTGTGGGGCGCGACGCCGGACACGGCGTTTGCCAGCCGGGCGATGGCTGCCATCGGCTTCAAGCTGTTTCTGACCACGACATTGAATATGGGCCATGTGCACGGGCTCGGCGATGGCGAGGTGATGGTGCTGCCGGTGACGGCGCGCGACGAGGAATGGGAGCCGACCACCCAGGAATCGATGTTCAACTACGTGCGGCTGAGCGATGGCGGCATTCGTCGTCTGGACAATGTGCGGCCCGAAAGCTGGATCCTGGGCGAAATCGGTGCCCGTGTGCTGCCCGGCTCGCCGATCGACTTCAAGGGCTTCAGCGCCCATGCCCGGGTGCGCGACGCCATTGCGGCGATCGTGCCGGGAATGGAAGAGCTGGCCGATATCGACGTGGCTAAACGCGAATTCCATATCAAGCACCGGGTGATGCACACGCCCGAATTTGGTACGCCGGACGGCAAGGCGCATTTCGTGGTGACGCCCGTTCCTGCTGCGGCGACCGGCCAGCTCAGCCTAGCCACCATTCGCAGCGAGGGCCAGTTCAACACCATTATCTATGAGGAAAAGGACAGCTATCGCGGCGGCGCCGAACGCGATGCGGTGTTCCTCAATGGCGAGGATATGGCCGGGTTCGGCGTGCGCGAAGGGCAGGTAGTGACCATCGCCTCCGATGTCGGGCGGATGCAGGCAGTGGCCCGGGCCTTCGACCTGCCGCGGGGCAGCGCCATGGCCTATTACCCCGAGGCCAATGTGCTGGTGGGCACGGCGGTCGATCCGCGCAGCAAGACGCCGGCCTTCAAATCGGTGCCGGTCTGGCTCGAGCTCGCGGCGGCCGAGGCCTGACGAACTGCGCGCCATAGGAAAAGCACTGGACGCCGCCCAGCATCACGGCGACGGGATCTGCCAGATTACTGACAGCGATCAACATGTTTACGGTCTGGTTACTCTGTTTGCTCATACATGTACTTGAAAACTGCCGCCATGACGTTGGTTTTATTGCTTAAATTTTAGGCAGTGGCGTTCGGGCGGAGCTGAGTACAATTGGGGCACGCTCATGACTAGTAACGGCAAGACGGGTGTTGCGGCCTCGCCGCGTGCCATGCGCATCGTGATGGATGGCATCGGCAGCGAGTTGCAGAGCTATGCCACCAACAATCTGCAGATCGTCAAGCAGACCAAATTGCTGGCCATCAATGCTATTATCGAGGCGGCGCGGGCCGGGGATGCCGGCAAGGGCTTTGCCGTGGTGGCCGACGAGGTGCAGCACCTGGCCGATCGGGCCGCCGATATTGCGCTGCGGTTCCAGGACGTGCTGATGGGGCGGATTTCGCTCAGCCGCAGCATGAGCGAGACGCTGGTGGAGGAAATGGAGGGCGTGCGGCTGATCGATCTGTCGCAGACGCTGGTGCAACTGATCGTGCGCAACCTCTATGAGCGCACCGCCGACGTGCGCTGGTGGGCGACCGACACGGCGCTCTGGGAGGCGCTGGGCGATCCCGAGCCGGGCAGGCTGGGTTTTGCCGCCGACCGGCTGGCGACGATCAACCGCTTTTACAGCGTCTATTGCGACCTGGTGCTGACCGATGCACGTGGGCGGGTGGTGGCCAGCGCCAATGGCGCGCATGCCCGCCAGCTGCTGGGGCACGACTTTTCGCGCGAGGCCTGGTTCCGGGGGGCGCTGGCGACCAAGAGCGGCGACGACTATGCGGTGGGCGAAGTGATGGAAAGCGCGGCGCATGACGGGCGCGAAGTGCTGGTCTATAGCACGGCGGTGCGCGGCCAGGGCCGGGCCGACGGCGCCGTGCTGGGCACGCTGGGGGTCTATTTCGACTGGCAGGAGCAGGGGCGTTCGATCGTCGAGACCGAGGCCGCCCTGCCGCCCAAGGATGCCGAACGCACCGAGGTGATGCTGCTCGACGCCAAGGGCCGGATGATTGCCACGACCAATCCGGCGCATCGCTTTGCCAGTTTCGACCTGCGCGATGAGGGCCGCGCCCGTGGCAGTTACTATGATGGCAAAGGCAATATCGTCGCCTTTGCCAAGACGCTGGGCTACCAGGAATATGACGGGCTGGGCTGGTGGGGCGTGGTGGTGCAGCGCACCGAGCAGGACGATACGATCAAGCAGGCGCTGGGGCTCACCGGCTAGCCAAGCGGGTAGGCGACATAGGCAAAGCGCGCGCTGTCGGGGGCCCAGGAATTGACGTTGATGGTGCCCTGACCGCCAAAGAAGGCGATGATATCGCGCTTGTCACTACCATCGGGGCGCATGAAGCGCAGGATCACATCCTTGTCGGCCGGGTGGCCCTGCGTGCCGGGCGGGTAGCTGAGATAGACCAGCGAGGCGCCATCGGGCGAGGGGTGCGGGAACCAGTTGACGCGCTCGTCGTCGGTCAATTGTTGCACGCCGCTGCCATCGGCACGCATGCGGAAGCACTGGGCGTGGCCGGGGGAGGTGCGCTCGGCATTGAAATAGATCCATTGGCCATCGGGAGAGTATTCTGGGCCGTCATGGGGCGCGTCGAGATCGGTCAGGCGGGTGTCGGGACCACCGGCGCTGGGAATGGTGAAGATGTTGATGCGGCGCGTGCCGTGTGGGGCCTCGACGGCGACATAGGCCAGGGTCAGGCCATCAGGGCTGATGCCGTGCAAATAATAATGATGTGGCGTGGCGTGCGTATTGGAGACGCGGCGCGCTGTGCCGCCGGTGATCGGCACGGCGTAGAGATGGCCATCATCGGCACTGACATAGACGGTCTGGCCATCGGGCGAGAGCACGTGGTCATTGTTGAGATCGCGCAGCGTGCCGGTGTCGATCCGCGCCGGCGTGCCGCCAGCGGCCGGGATGCGCCAGAGTTCGCCGCCGGCATTGAATATCAGGGTCTGGCCATCGGGTGTCCAGTTGGGCGCCTCGATCACCTCATCGGCGGTAAAGATCACCGTGCGCCCGCTGCCATCGGGCTTGATGATGGTCAGTTCGGCGCGCTGGCCCGGCTGCAGGGCGCGGCCACGGCGGGTGAATGGCGGATGGCTCAAGACGATCTCCCGGGAAGGCGGCGTGGCAGGAACGAGAGCTAAGGCTTGGGCGCCGGTCCCATTTGCAGGATGGTCGGCTCCACGCTGAGCAATCGCTGGGCCATCGCCTTGATGTCGTCGACGGTGACAGCGTTGATCAAATCGGGGCGGCGGGCAAGGTAGTCGATACCCAGATCACGCAATTGCAGGCCGACCAGCGTATTGGCGATGGCCGAAGAGGAACTGAGCTCGTTGATCGGGTAGGAGCCGATGAGGTATTTCTTGGCGGCGGCAAGCTCGTCTTCGTCAGGGCCGTCTTCGGCCATTGTGGCGACGACATCCTTGATCACGGCAAGGGTTTCGGCGGCGCGATCGGCCCGTGTGGCGGTGGCGATCACCAGGGCCTGGCTGTGCGCCATATTGTTCAGCGACGCGCTGATGCCATAGGTCAGGCCGCGTTCTTCGCGCACTTCGGTGGTGAGGCGGGAGCCGAAATTGTCGCCGCCCAGGATCTGGGTCATCAGATAGGCTGTCAGATAGTCGGGATCGTCGCGCTCCAGGCTGGGATAGGCCATGAAGATCGAGGTCTGGGGCAGCTCGTAGGGGACGTGCAGGTCCTGGCCAAGCTGTGGGTCAATATCGGCAATGGTGGTCAGATCGGGCGCGTCGGGCAGGGTGCCAAACAGGGTGTCGAGCATGGCGGCGGCGTCTGTGGCGTCGATGGCGCCGACAATGCCGACATGCAGTTTCTGGCGTGCAAACTGCCTTTGGTGCAGCTGGCGCAGATCATCGGCGGTCAGGCTGGCCAGGGTTTGCAGCGTGCCTTCGCTGCGCCGGGCATAGGGGTGCTCGCCATAGAGCGCCGTGGCCCATTGGCGCTGCGCGGTGGTGTTGGGGTTCTGCGCCGCAGCGGTGATGCCGCTCACCAATTGGGCGCGCATGCGATCAATCGGGTTCTGGTCAAAGCGCGGGGCCTCGATGGCCAGTTTGAGCAGGGCGACGGCCTCGTCGCGCTGCTCGGCCAGCATGCGCATCGAGCCGTACAGCGCGTCGGCATCGGCAATAAAGCCCATTTCGGCGCCGGCATCATCAAGGGCAATCTGGAAGCTCTCGCTGTCGAGCGTGCCCGCGCCTTCGTCGAACAGGGCGGTCAGCAGGCTGGTCAGCCCTTCCTTGCCCGCCGGGTCCTGGGTGGTGCCGCCTTCAAAGGCAAAGCGGATGGTGATGATGGGGACAGCGTAATCCTCCACCAGCCAGGCGTCGATGCCCTGGGGTGAGGTGATGTCCTGAAATACCACTTCGGCCTGCGCCGGCAGGGCGGTGAGCAGCAGGGCAAAGCTGGTGGCGACAACCGCAAGGGCGCGGCGGAGCAGGGGTAAGGTGGTCATGGCTTATTGCGCTCCGGTGGCGGGCGGCAGCAGATAGCTGGTGACGGCTGTTGCGGGATCGAGGTATTTTTTGGCCACCGCCTGAAGCTGTTCGGGGGTGACGGCGCGGATGCGCTCGGGCCATTGCTCGATGTCGTCGACGCTCCGACCGGTGGCGAGCGCACTGCCATAGATCTGCGCCATGTTCTGCTGGGCATCGCGCGCAAAGATCAGGCCGCGGCGAAAGCGCGCCTTGGCGCGGTCGAGCTCGTCGGCGCTGATGCCGTCGGTAATCAGCCGGGTCAGTTCGGCGTCCATCGCGGCTTCGACTTCGGCCAGGGTGTGCTCGCCCTGTGGCACGCCGTAGATGGAAAAGCCGCTGGGGTCATAGGCGCCGCCATCATAGCCAGCGCCGGCCTGGGCGGCGGTGCCGGATTTGACCACCACCTCCTGATAGAACCGGCTGCGGCTGCTGCCGCCAAGAATCTCGGCGAGCAGGTCAAGCGCTTCGGCTTCGCCGGGCTCGGCGGTGCGGTAGGTCGGCACGACCCAGGCGCGCAGGAAGCTGGGCAGACCGACGCGCGGATCGTGCAGGGTGACGCTGGCGCTGGTGTTGCGCTCGGGTTCGGACGGACGGAGGCGCGGCGGCAGGTCGGGGCCACGCTCGACCTGGCCATAGCTTTGCTCGGCCAGGGTTTTGACGGTGGCCGGCTCCACATCGCCGGCGACGACCAGCACCGCATTGTTGGGCGCGTAATACTGTTCGTAGAAGCTGGCCGCGTCGGCGCGGTTGAGCTGCTCCATTTCGTGCATCCAGCCAATGGTGGGAATGCCATAGGGGTGGTTCTGGTAAAGCGTGGCGGTGAACTCTTCGGTGAGCAGCGACTGGGCGCTGCTCTCGACGCGCTGGCGCCGTTCTTCGAGCACCACATCGCGCTCGGCGCCGATAACCGCATCGGTCAGCACCAGGCCCCGCATGCGGTCGGCCTCAAAATCCATCATGCTGGCCAGCGCGTCGGGCGGCACGGTTTCAAAATAGGCGGTGACGTCGGCGGTGGTGAAGGCATTCAGATTGCCGCCCAGGGCGGTGACGGTGGCGTCGAGTTCGCCGGCCGGAAAGCGTTCGGTGCCCTTGAACATCAGATGTTCGAAGAAATGGGCAATGCCCGATTTGCCCGCCGGTTCATCGGCGCTGCCGACCTTGTACCAGACCATGTGGGTGACCACCGGGGCGCGATGATCGGGGATCACCACGACCTCAAGCCCGTTATCGAGCACGAAGTGTTCGACGGCATTTTGTTGTGGCGGGGTGTCGAGCGCCAGTGCCGGCTGCAGCAGCAGTGCGGCGCCGCTGAACGCCAGGGCAAATTTGATGGTCATCGGCAGGTTCCCGGGATTGGATGGCGCAAGAGGTAGACCAGATGCCACCGAAACGGGAAGCACTTCTCTGTCAACGCGGCGAGGTAAGGGGAAGGATGCGGCGAGAGTACGGCAGCCGGTTGCCCAAAGGGGCGCCATCACCTACATACGGGCCCAAACCAGTTCTTGCCGAGGATCATGCTGCATGGCACGCCAATTCATCTATCACATGGACGGAATGTCCAAAGCCTATGCCGGCGGCAAGAAGGTTTTGGACAATATCCATCTCTCCTTCTACCCCGATGCCAAGATCGGTGTGCTCGGCCCCAATGGCTCGGGTAAATCGACCTTGCTCAAGATCATGGCCGGCATCGACAAGGAATTCCAGGGCGAAGCCTGGGTCGCGCAAGGCGCCAAGGTTGGCTATCTGAGCCAGGAGCCCGAGCTGGACCCGGCGCTGAACGTGCTGGGCAATGTGATGACCGGCGTCAAGGAGAAGAAGGACGTCGTCGATCGCTACAACGACCTGATGATGAACTATTCGGACGAGACCGCGGACGAGGCCAGCAAGCTGCAGGACCAGATCGACGCCGAGAATCTGTGGGATCTGGAAAGCCAGGTCGAAGTGGCCATGGAAGCGCTGGGCTGCCCGCCCGGTGATGCCGATGTCACCAAGCTGTCGGGTGGCGAGCGTCGCCGCGTGGCGCTGTGCGCGCTGCTGCTGAGCAAGCCCGACCTGCTGCTGCTTGACGAACCCACCAACCATCTGGATGCCGAGACCACCGCCTGGCTGGAACGCCATCTGCGCGAGTTCGCCGGCGCCGTGCTGATCATCACCCATGATCGCTATTTCCTCGACAATGTGACGGGCTGGATTCTCGAGCTCGATCGCGGTCGCGGCGTGCCCTATGAAGGCAATTACTCGGCATACCTGACGGCCAAGGCCAAGCGCTATGCACAGGAAAAGAGTGAAGACGCGGCACGCGCCAAGGTGCTGGAGCGCGAGCGCGAATGGATGGGGCAATCGCCACAGGCGCGCCAGTCCAAGTCCAAGGCGCGCCTGAAATCCTATGAAGAGCTGGTCAAGATCAACGAGGCCCGCACCCAGTCTGGCACGGCGCAGATCATTATTCCGGCCGGCGAGCGGCTGGGCCAGAATGTCATCGACATCGAGGGGGTCAGCAAGTCCTATGGCGATCGCCTGCTGATCGACAATCTCAGCTTCAAGGTGCCGCCGGGCGGCATTGTCGGGATCATCGGGCCCAATGGCGCGGGCAAGACCACGCTGTTCCGCATGATGACCGGGCAGGAAACCCCTGACAGCGGCACGATCACCGTCGCCGACACGGTCAAGCTGGGCTATGTCGACCAGAGCCGCGACACCCTCAACCCCAACAAGACGGTGTGGGAAGAGATCTCGGAAGGCGACGAAGTGCTGCTGCTGGGCAAGCGCGAAGTCAATTCGCGCGCCTATACCTCCTCGTTCAACTTCAAGGGCGGCGACCAGCAGCAGAAGGTGGGCAATCTCTCGGGCGGGCAGCGCAACCGCGTGCACCTGGCCAAGATGTTGAAGAGCGGCGCCAATGTACTGCTGCTTGACGAACCGACCAACGATCTGGACACCGAAACCCTCGCCGCGCTGGAAGAGGCGCTCGAGGAATTCGCCGGCTGCGCCGTGATCATCAGCCATGACCGGATGTTCCTCGACCGGCTGGCCACCCATATGCTGGCGTTTGAAGGCAACAGCCATGTGGAATGGTTCGAAGGCAATTTCGCCGACTATGAAGCCGACAAGATCCGGCGCCTGGGCGCGGACGCGGTCAATCCAAAGCGCGCGACATACAAGCCGCTGACGCGGTAGGATAGCGGGCGGGCAATCAGCCCGCCCTTTTTGCTGTGGGGGCAGTATGAAATCTCTGGTGATGGGTTCGGCCCTGATTTGGGGGCTGTGGGCCGGCGTGGCGCAGGCTGAGCCGGCGCAGTGTTCGGTGAACGGCTTCGACACGTTCGAGTGTGATGTGGCGCGTGATGGCGGTGGGCTGACCTTTGCGCTGCCGGACGGACGGGTGTTTGCCTTTGCGCTGGTCGGCGCGAGCGAAGGCATGGGCTATCTTGGCGCCCCCGATGCACTTTATCCGCAGGAATTGGGCGCGATGACGCCGGCGGCAGGTGCGCCGGGCTGCTGGGTTGGCGGCAAGGACGGCTTTGCCTTCTGCGTGCAGGTTGCCCAGTAATGGACATGGATGTGCCAGAGGCCTTTGAGCCGTTTTCGCTTGAGGTCGGCGGTGCCACACTGGCCGGGTTCGAGATCGGCGAGGGTCTGCCGGTGGTGTTTTTGCACGCCGGGGTCTGCGACAAGCGGATGTGGCTGAGCCAGATGCAGGCGGTGGCCGATGCGGGCTGGCACGCCATCGCCTATGACCGACGCGGTTATGGCGAGACGCAGAGCGCCGACGTCGCATTCCACCATGGCCGGGATCTCGAGGCGCTGCTGGAGGCCTTCGGCATTCACGCTGCGGTGCTGGTGGGCTGTTCGATGGGCGGCGGGCTGGCCATCGATTTCGCGCTGCGCCACCCCGGTCGGGTGATCGGGCTGGTGCTGATCGGCACCTCGGTGAGCGGGGCGCCATGGGATGCCACCGAAGCGGAATCGATGATCGAGGCGGCTGAAGAGGATGCCTTCGAGCGCGGTGACAACGACATGCTCAACAGGGTGCAGGCGCATGAATGGCTCGATGGGCCACGGGCGCAAAGCGGCCGGGTAAGCGGGGCGGCACGGGCGCTGTTTCTGGACATGAACGCGCTGGCGCTGAACAAGCCGGCCCTGACGCAGGAACAACCCATGGCCGACGCCTGGCACCGCGTTGCCGAACTGGCGGCCCCCAGCCTGCTGCTGGTGGGGGATCAGGATTTCACCGCGATCATCGACCGGCACGAACAGCTGAGCGAAGAAATGCCGAACGCCTTTGCGGCGGTTCTGGAAAATGTGGCGCATATTCCCAGCATCGAACGCCCCATTCTGGTCAACGCGATGCTGTTGCAGTTTCTCGATGCCATCGCGGGCGGTGGCGATGACGAAAATGATGACGAATCAGAGGGTTAAAGACCAAGAATCGCGGTCGTTTGCAGCAAATTCAAATGCTGATTCAACAAATTGAGGCGCCGATTCAACTAGCGGCAGAGTTGAATCGGCTTTTTTGGATAAGATATTGATTTAAAAGCGGGATCAGACGGCGATAACGCCGTCGAGGTGCTTGGCCAGCTGTGCGGTGGGCGTGTTGGTCAGGTCCTTGTCCAGTTCGGCCAGAATGGTCTTTTTGACATTGGGCGAGATGGCCTTGCGAATGTCACCCAGGGCAATGGGGGCGGCCACAATGATCAGCCGGTCAAACGCGCCATCCTGGTGTTGACGATCGATATGCTCGGCCAGCGACTTGACGAATTCGGTCTCGCGGTGCTCCACCGGATCGGTCCGCGGTTCCATGGCACTGCGACCTGAGCCCGTGGACGCGAAGCTGCGACCGGGCCGGTCAGACACCAGGTCCTGCGCCTGCAGTGGGGTGATGGCCCATTCAAGTCCCTTAACCTGCTGCAGTCCCTTGCCCGGACCGGTGTTTTCCAGGACGCGTGCTTGTGCGCCATTCGCGATCAAAATCCAGGTGATCGTCTTCTTCATGGTGGACTCCTGCTGCTGGTTCGTCAGATTGGCACAGTGCCCGACGACGCTGCGGATAGCGCCCTCGTCCTGTGAAGGTCGGCTGCATTCAATTGCTTTGCAAGATGGCAGAATTACAAAGTCTGATTGGCCAGCACAGAGATGCGCTGTTATCAGGGGGCGCAAGCATCGTGCCTGATGCGGAGTTCCGTCCATGTCATTACCCGAATCCGCCCCACAGGCCATTGGTCCGGCGCCGATTGCCGCGCCGGCGACCCTATCGATCCATGATGGCCGCAACGGGGCGCTGGCTGCGTTGGCGACTTATACGCTGTGGGGTTTTCTGCCGCTGCTGTTCTGGCAGGTCGAGGCCGCAGGCGCGCTGATGATCGTGGCCGAGCGCACGGTCTGGTCGCTGCTGCTGCTGGGTGTCATCCTGCTGTTCAGAAGTGGCTACGGCCCGGTGCTGGCGCTGTTCCGCGATCGGCGCCGGGCGCTGGGGACGCTGCTCTCGGCAGTGCTGCTGGCGGGCAATTGGCTGCTCTATGTGTGGGCGGTGGAAACGGGCCAGGTGCTGGAAGTCAGCTTTGGCTATTTCATCAATCCGATGGTCAGCGTGGCGATGGGCATGGTGCTGCTGGGGGAGCGGCAGAACCGGCTGCAGACCGTGGCGATCGTGATGGCGTTGGTGGCCATTCTCATTCAGGCGATTGGGCTGGGCAATGTGCCGTTCATCGCGCTGGGTCTGGCGCTGTCATTTGGCTTTTACGGCTATTTCCGCAAGACCGCGCAATTGGGCCCGGCCAGCGGGCTGTTCGTCGAAACGGCCATGCTGACTCCATTGGCGCTGGGGTTCATGATCTACACCTTCGCGACGACGGGGCCGGGCATTCATGCCGATCCCTATTATCTGACGCTGCTGATCCTGACCGGACCGGCGACGGCCATTCCGCTGCTGCTGTTCGCGTTTGCCGTGCGGCGGCTGCGGCTGACGACAATGGGGATGTTCCAGTATCTGGCGCCCTCAATCCAGTTCCTGTTGGCCATCTATGTGTTTGGCGAGCAGTTGAACGGCTTGCGGCTGGTCAGCTTCGCCCTGATCTGGCTGTCGCTGATGGTGTTCAGCTATGACAGTTTTACGCGGCGCAAGCGTCCCGTCGTGGCGCCGGTGGCCTGAAGGGGGGCGCCGTAAGCGGGGCGGGATGGGCACTGACGGGCGTCGTTACAATTTGAATCAATTGCGCATGCGCATTTTCAGGGCCCGCAGCATCATGGCAGTGCATCGTGAGTGTCCAAGTTACGGCAGAAGCCGGGAGAATGAGCATGAGCGAGCTTGACGAGGGACAGCGGGCGTTTTCCAGCTTTCGTGCCTTAAATGGCGAGGCCAGCCATTCAGAACGCGAGCAGTTATTCCGCAATATGGCCGAGCTGTTCACCTATGTGTCAGATCGTTGCGATGACGAGCAGGTGGCCCAATATGACGAGGTCTTGTGCCAGCTTGCCGAATTCGTCGAGGTAGAGACGCGGGCCCATGTAGCCTCGCTGCTGGCCCAGCTCGACCGGGCGCCCGGGACAGTGGTGGTCAAGCTGGCCAATGACGATATCGAGGTCGCCAGGCCGCTGCTGCAGTTCTCCAATGTGCTGTCCGATGACGATCTGATCGACATCATTACCCACCAGAGTGACCTGCATCGCGAGGCGATTGCCAGCCGCTTTACCGTGGCGGGGCGGGTTGGCGAGGCCATTGTCGACCATGGCGAGACCGGTTCGGTGGTGCGCCTGGTGCGCAATGCCAAGGCCGAACTGCCCAGGGCAACGCTGGAAAAGCTGGTCGAACGCGGGACCAAGGACGCCGATATTGCCGCCGACCTGCGAGGTCGCATCGACATCGACTGGCGTTCGCTGCGCGGCGAAATCGACGATGTGGCCAGCAAGGTGCTCGAAACACTGGGCCAGCCGAATCGCGGGGTTGATCCGGTCACCGCCGGCAAGATCAATGCCGTCGTCTATAACCGCATGCGCAACCGTGCCGGCTTCTCCGCCAATGAGTGGAAGGTGGCCTATAATCAGGTCAAGGCGCTGAGCGATCGCAAGCAACTCGATGAACGGGCGCTGGCGCGGTTTGCCCGCTTTGGCTACGGCCACCACGCGGCCGCAGCGCTGACGGTTCGCCTGCAGGTCAAGCCGGAAGTGTTCGTCAAATGGCTGGCGGGGCAGGACTATGTTGCCGCGACCGTGGCGCTGAAGGCGGCAGGGCTGAGCCCCGATCTGTTCGAGGCCATTTTTGCCACCATGCCGTGGCGCGACATGCCGACGCCTGAGGATATCAAGATGGTGGCGAGCCGGTTTGCCGCTCTCGAGCAGGAAGAAGCCACCGGGATCTTCGAGCTGTGGCGGGCCCATTCGTTCCGCAAGCGGGCCGTAACTGAAGATCGCCTAGCCGCCCACGGCTGACGCTGGCGACAGTTTTGACGGCAATACGCCACCCTCGGATTCATCCGGGGGTGGCGTTTTTTGTCGCTGGTCCGAGGCGCGGGCAAGTTCTTGCTGGACCTGAAGATCAAAGTAGATATAAAGATGTCTTTATATGATGTGCGGAGATTGAATTGGCTGAATTGACCGAATTGGTGAGTGTGCTCAAGGCAGCGGGTGAGGGGACCCGCGTGCGCCTGTTGGCACTGCTGGCTGATGGCGATCACTCGGTCAAGGATCTCACCGAGATTCTGGGACAGAGCCAGCCGCGCGTTTCGCGTCATCTCAAGCTCCTGGCCGATGCTGGCCTGGTGCGGCGCAATGCCGAGGGGGCCTGGGCCTATTACGGCCTGATGCAGCAGGGCGATGGCGCCGAGCTGGCACAGTGGTTGATTGCCCGGCTTGATGACAATGATACCGATCGGCGTTGCGACATCGCCCGACAGAGCGCCGTGCGGGCCCAGCAACAGGCACAGGCGAGCGAATATTTCGCCACGGTGGCCAGCAGCTGGGACTTGCTGAAGACGCTGCAGGTGCCCGAAGAGGCGGTGGAAGCCGCGGTGCTGGCAGCGCTGGGCGGCCGCAAGGTCGATACGCTGATCGATCTGGGCACCGGCACCGGGCGCATGCTCGAACTGCTGGCCGGATCGTACACGCGCGGCATCGGGCTGGATTCTAGCCGGGAAATGCTGGCGGTGGCCCGGGCGCGACTGGTCAGTTCCGGGATTGGCCATGCCCAGGTACGGCTGGGCGATATTGGCGATCTGGATGTGTCGATGGGGCCGGCCGAGGTGATCGTCATTCACCAGGTGCTGCATTATTTCGACGATCCGGGCCGTATGCTGGCACAGGCGCGCCGGCTGCTGGCGCCTGGTGGCGACATGCTGATCGTCGACTTTGCCCCGCATGAACTTGAGTTTTTGCGCAGCGAGCATGCCCATCGCCGGCTCGGCCTGTCGCGGGCGCAGATGAGCAACTGGGCCGAAGCCGCCGGGCTGACGGTGCAGGCCGTCGCAGAATTTCCCAGTGAGAATAGTGAACGTGGTTTGACGGTCTGCCTGTGGCGCCTCAGCGACAAGATCAAAACGGAGCAGAATTGATGATCGACGATATTGCCCGCACCAGCCGGCTGACGGCAGACCAGCGTCCCGAGCTGCAGATTTCGTTCGAATTTTTTCCGCCCAAGACCGACGCGATGGAGGAAAAGTTCTGGGACAGCGTGCACAAGCTGGCCCCGCTCAAGCCGCGTTTTGTGTCGGTGACCTATGGCGCTGGCGGCACGACGCGCGAGCGGACGCTGCGCATGGTCAGTTCGATCAAGGCGCAGACGGGCGTGGATGCGGCGGCGCATCTGACCTGTGTCGGGGCGACGCGTGATGAAGTCGATGCAGTGGTGCGCGGCTATCAGGATGCCGGGATCAACCGCATCGTGGCGCTGCGTGGCGACCCGCCAGAGGGGGTTGGCCAGCCGTTCACGCCCCATCCCGAGGGCTATCAGAACGCTGCCGATCTGGTGGCGGGCATCACGCGGATTGGCGATTTCGACATCTCGGTGGCCGCCTATCCGGAAAAGCATCCGCAAAGCGAGAGTTGGGCCGTCGAGATTGACAATCTCAAGCGCAAGCTCGATGCCGGGGCGGACCGCGCCATTACGCAGATGTTCTTCTCCAATAGTGACTATCTGCGCTATGTGGAGCGGGCGCGGGCGGCGGGTATTACCGCGCCGATCGTGCCGGGCATCCAGCCGATCCACAGTTTCAAGCAGATCGCCAGTTTTGCCGGTCGGTGCGGCACCTCGATCCCGGCCTGGCTGGCCGAGCGTTTCGCGGGGCTGGATGACGAGCCCGAAACCCATGCGCTGGTGGCGTCGGCGGTGGCGGCAGAGCAGGTCACCGAACTGCTCGACGCGGGGGTGACCGAATTTCACATCTATACCCACAACCGCTCGCCACTGGCGCTGGCCCTGGCGCGTATCCTGGGTCGGCGGACCGACCATGAGTACGGGCGCCTGCTGCCATTGCGGAGCGGCGCAGCCGGTTCTGACCATGGCACCGCGCAGCTTCAGCGACAGGCTGGATGAGCAGGTCGCGCGATTAACCTTGTGTTCACCATAATCTGGTGGCATCAGCGCTCGACCCTTAAGACTGGACGCCCAAACGGCGTCATTCAGCTTCGGTTCAGCTGACGGGTGGCAGTGCTGGCATACGGGCCAGCTTCATAAAATGGCCATGAAAATCGCGCTTCTTCGCTGCCGGGGCGAAGCCAATACGGGACGTCACAGCATGAAGATCGATCGTCGCATTACCAATGGTCTGGCCTGGGCCGGGGCTGTCCTGGTCGTCGGGGTGCCGCTGGCCGATATCGTGTCGGGCCAGATGATGGGCGACCGGGCCGATGCGCGGCCGGCGCAGGTCGCCATGATGGAGCCGATTGCTGCAGTCGCCCCCGTGCCGGTGGCACTGAGCCAACGCCCTGCCGCGCCACAGCCCAAGCCCGCCGCCACCGCTGTGGCAGCGCAGCCGGCCGCGCCGAGCAAGCCGGCGTCCAGTGTGGCGCCGGTGACGGCTGCGCCCGCTGTTGCCGCCGCGCCGGCCGCCACAACGCCGCCAAGAGCTACTGCCGCCGCGCCACAGGGCGATGTGGTGGACAACTATCTCAAGGCCGGCAAGCCATTGCCCAGCTACATCACCAATGGCGGCGCCGATGCGGTTGCCGTGGCGCAACCGCCTGTGGCGCCGGTGCAGACCACCGTGATCGATCCGGTGACTGTCGCCGCGTTGACGCCCGCCGAGACCGCGCCCGCCAGCATCGCGCCCATGCCGATGCCGCTCTCGATGCGGCCGCAGCCCGTGCTGATTGTCGAGGACACGGCGCGCACGCGGACCATTGACGTGGTGCCCGACGTCAACCCCCGCTCCAGTGCCGCGGTGACCTATAACGATCTGCAGGATTGGGAAAGCGGGCCACTGTCGGAATTTCTCGCCAGGCGGCAGGGTTCGGGGCAGGTTGCCGCCGACTATGATGCGGACGGGTTCTATCTCGATGAGGGTCCCAATGGGGCGCCGCGCCGGGGCCGGCTGATTGGTCCGGCCGACCCATGGTTCATTCCATTTGGCGATTGAGGTAGACCGGCCATGCGCGCAGGGCGGTGGACCGGGCGCGCCGGAGTGGCTATCGTTGCTGCACGTATTGCGCGAAATTTCGCCCTGGCGCATCGTTCCCGAAAGGCACTGCTCCAGTGTTCATGTGCATGCGCAAGCCTGAAGAAAAATCCGAAATGTGGCAGCGACTCTCCGAGTTTGTCGGATCGTTCAGCCAGCGCACGGGCTTGGCTGGCTCGCTGGTCAACGCGCTTGATCCGGACAATTGGCTGCCTGGCGGACGGGACGCGGCGTTTACGCTGGCGCTGATTGCGCTGGCTGCCAAAATGGCCGTGGCTGACGGCGTTGTGACGGCCTCCGAGGAACGTGCTTTCCGCGCCACCGTCGAAATTGCGGCGGGCAATGAAGAAGCGGTGACACGGGTGTTCAATCTGGCCAAGCAGGATGTGGCCGGGTTTGACGCCTATGCGCGCAAGGTCAGCCGGTTTTTTGCCGACAGCCCGGAAACGCTTGAGCATGTGCTCGATAGCCTGTTCTTTATCGCCACGGCCGATAGCATGGTGCACCCAGCCGAGCTGGACTATCTCCGCTCGGTCAGCGAAATCTTCGGTTTTGACGAGGTGCGCTTCGAGCAGATGGCCAGCCAGCATGTGCAGCTGGAGGCCGGCGTAGACCCCTATGCGGTGCTGGGCCTGGCGCCCAATGCCCCCGATCAGGAGGTCAAGCGCGTCTATCGTCTGCTGGTGGCCGAGCATCATCCGGACCGCCTGATTGCCCGTGGCGTGCCCGAAGAGCTGATTGATGTGGCAACGGCGCGCATGAAGGCGATCAACCTGGCCTATCAGGCGGTGATCCGGCCGGTCCGGCAACCCCTGCTGGGTTCGGTGTAGCGCAGCGCTTGACGGCGTACCCGATAGCTCACTACATCAGTCGGCCAGTTGACCGGGTGACCGCTGGCAGTGGGGTAACCTGCTGCTGGAGGAAAGTCCGGGCTCCATCGAAACACGGTGCCGGTTAATGGCCGGCGAGGGCGACCTCAGGGAAAGTGCCACAGAAAGGAAACCGCCCCGGCATGCCGGGGTAAGGGTGAAAGGGTGCGGTAAGAGCGCACCGGGTGTCCAGCAATGGAGACCGCACGGTAAACCCCACCGGGAGCAAGACCAAATAGGGATGACGCGGGACTTCGGTCCCAGCCGGTTTTGAGGCCAGATCATCCGGGTTGGTTGCACGAGGCGTCTGGCAACAGGCGTCGCAGATGAATGGTCACCACGTCGCGGCAACGCGGCCCTACAGAACCCGGCTTACAGGTCAACTGGCGTTTACCTTGCCGATTATTCATGTGCTGGCTGCATGGGCGGTAGCGGCACGGGCCCTTGCATCAGGGGGGGAGGGCCGATACACCGTGCGCTCCGCATTCCGCCGACCCTACGGCGGGCACCCGCCTATGGAGTTCAGTACGCGTGATGCCCCTGGCTACCCCATTCTATCTGATCGACGAGACCGCGCTGGCGGCCAATTTGGCGCGAATTGACGAGTTGCGGGCGGCGTCGGGCGCCAAATGCGTGCTGGCGCTGAAGGCCTTTGCCACCTGGTCGACCTTTGCCCAGATCGCGCCGCACATGGATGGCAGCACCTCGTCCTCGTTGTATGAAGTACAGTTGGGCCGGGAGAAGTTTGGCGGGGAAACCCATGCCTATTCGGTGGCCTATGCCGATGGTGAAATCGATGCGGTGATCGCCAATGCCGACAAGATCATCTTCAATTCGGTCAACCAACTGGAGCGCTTTGGCGACAAGGCGAGCCATCTGCCGATCGGCCTGCGGATCAATCCGGGCGTCAGCCATTCCCATTTCGACCTGGCCGATCCGGCGCGACCATTCAGCCGGCTGGGCGAGATCGATCTGGCGCGCATTGAAAGCGTGATGGACAGGGTGTCGGGCCTGATGCTGCACTGCAATTGCGAGAACGACTCGGTGGAGTCATTTTCGGCGCTGCTCGACGAGATCGAGGCGCGGGTGGGTGGACTGCTGGCAAGAGTGGATTGGGTCAGCCTGGGCGGCGGCATTCTTTTCACCCAGCCGGACTACCCGCTTGCGGTGCTGGCGGCGCGGTTGAAGGCCTTTGCCGAGAAATTCGGTGTGCAGGTCTATCTCGAACCAGGCAATACCGTGGTCAGCAATACCACCACGCTGGAGGTCAGCGTGCTCGACATCATCGATAACGAGAAGTCGATCGCCATTGTCGACAGCGCTGTTGAGGCCCATATGCTTGACCTGCTGGTCTATCGCGAGAGCGCAGCGATTGCGCCGGATGCGGGCCCGCATCGCTATGTGGTGGCGGGCAAATCATGCCTTGCCGGTGACGTGTTCGGCGAGTTTTCCTTCCCCGAACCGCTGGCGATTGGCGATCGGAATTCGCTGCTTGATGCGGGTGGCTACACCATGGTCAAGAAAAACTGGTT
>NZ_JAUYGL010000216.1 GCF_030689745.1 Devosia sp. | reverse complement strand
ATTGCGGCGATCTGCCTGACCTCCCGGCTAGGCTCGACGCGGCCTTCCATCGCCTTCGGCTGGGAGCTCGAAATCGTCACCATGGTCGTGCTCGGCGGGGTCAGCATCCTGGGCGGATCGGGCACCATTCCCGGCGTCGTTATCGCCGCCTTCGTGATGGGCATGGTCACCTTCGGCTTTGGCCTGATCAATGTGCCCGGCATCGTCATGTCGATCTTCATCGGCATTCTGCTGATTTCGGTGATCGCCCTGCCGCGTCTGTGGTCTAATTTTCGAACCCGTGGCAAGGCCGTCTGACCATGGAAAAATACGCCTTCAAGATGATGCTCAATCCAGGCTGCGAAGCCGAGTACAAGAAGCGCCACGACGAGATCTGGCCCGAGCTTGTTGCCCTGCTCAAGCGCGCCGGCATATCGGACTATTCCATTCACCTCGATGCCGAGACCGGCATTCTGTTTGGGGTGCTGTGGCGCAAGACCGGCCACGGCATGGATGCGCTGCCGCTCGAGCCGGTCATGCAGGAATGGTGGGCTTATATGGCCGACCTGATGCAGACCGGGGAGGGCGACCAGCCGGTGGCCGTGCCGCTTCAAACCGTCTTCCAGATGGACTGAGAGATGGCAGCCAGCGGCAACATCGCGGTCATCGACATTGGCAAGACCAATGCCAAAATGGTGCTGGTCGATGGCGACGATCTTAACGAAATTGCCGTGCAGTCCCGCCCCAACACCGTGGTCGCCGGCCCGCCCTATCCGCATTTTGACGTTGATGGATTGTGGGACTTCATCGAGCTCAACCTTGCTGAGTTCCATGCCACGCACGGCGTCGCCGCGATCAGCATCACCGCGCACGGCGCCAGCGGCGCCCTGCTTGACAGCGCCGGCGGGCTCGCCGCCCCCATTCTCGATTACGAGCATGCCGGACCCGACGATCTGGCCCACGACTATGACGCACTCCGTCCCGGTTTTGCGGAGACCGGCTCGCCCCGGCTGCCCGCCGGGCTCAATCTGGGCGCTCAACTGCATTGGCAGTTCACCACCATGCCGGGGCTTTTCGACCGCACCCGCTGGATCGTCACCTATCCGCAATACTGGGCGTTCCGGCTGACCGGCATTGCCGCCAATGAAGTAACCTCGCTCGGCTGTCACACCGATTTGTGGGATCCGCATCTGGCGAGATTCTCATCCATGGTCGGCGCGCTGGGCTGGCGTGAAAAGTTCGCGCCGATCCGCCGCACCGGGGAAATCCTTGGGCCCATCCTGCCCGGCATCGCCCGGCGCACCGGCCTGTCCGCAGCCACGCCGGTCTGTTGCGGCATTCACGATTCCAATGCCTCGCTGCTGCCCTATGTTCTGGCCAATGACGAGCCCTTCTCGGTGATTTCCACCGGCACCTGGGTGATCATCATGACGGTGGACGGCGCCGAGGTTTCGCTTGATCCGCTGCGTGACACGCTGATCAATGTCAGCGCCAGCGGAAACAAGGTGCCGTCGGCCCGGTTCATGGGCGGCCGCGAGTTCGAACGCCTGATGCAGGGACGCTCGCAGGTCCAGAACGCGGCCGATATCACTGCGGTGCTCGGCAAGGGCGCGATGCTGTGGCCATCGGTTGAGCCGTCATCGGGCCCGTTTCCCGGCCGCCCGGCGCGGTGGAACTGCGATCCCGCCACGCTGTCCGATGGCGAGCGCGCCGTCGTCGCGTCCTTCTATCTGGCGATGATGACGCGCGTCTGCCTGCAACTGACCGGCAGCCGCGGCAGGCTGTTTGTCGAAGGCGCCATGGCGTCCAATCCGGCCTACATGCAATTGCTGTCGGCCGCGACCGGCCAGAGTGTCACCGGCTCCGCCGGAACCGGCACCAGCCGCGGCGCGGCGCTGCTTGCCTCCGCAAAGTCCCGGCCAGGGCCAAGTCAACCTGAAGAGCAGCCTGGGCAAGGATCGGCAGCCTTGATCGCCTATGCCCAAGAATGGGAGTCCGGTCTCTCCTGATCCACCGGTCTCGTGCGTCCGCCCTGGTTCAGTCCTGGGCGGCGGCGTCCTGGTGGTACCGGTCAAGCCGGGCAACCTCGGACCTGGAGCCCAGAATGACGGCGACGCGCATGTGATGTGTTGTCGGTATAACATCCATGATCCGCTCGGTTCCGGTGGAGGCGGCGCCGCCTGCCTGCTCGATGATCATGGCCATCGGATTGGCTTCATACATCAGCCGCAACTTGCCGCCATCGGCCCTGTTGCCGTCATCGCACGGGTAGAGGAACACGCCGCCGCGGGTCAGGATGCGGTGAACTTCGGCCACCATGGAGGCGACCCAGCGCATGTTGAAGGTCTTGCCGCGCGGGCCATCCTTGCCGGCGATGCACTCGTCGAAATAGCGCTGGATCGGCGCATCCCAGAGCTTGTAGCGCGACGCGTTGATGGCAAATTCGCTGGTTTCCTCCGGAATTTTCATGTCGGGATGGGTCAGACGGAACTCGCCGGTGCCCTGCTGGTGGGTAAATCCGTTGACGCCGTTTCCGGTGGTCACCACCAGCGAGGTTGACGGGCCGTAGACCGAATAGCCGGCGCAGATCTGTTCGCGCCCGGCGAGCAGAACCGACCTGTCGTCGCCGCCGTCAATAGCCTCGGCAATCCGCACCACCGAAAAGATCGACCCGACCGACAGGTTCAGGTCAAGGTTGGACGACCCGTCGAGCGGGTCGAAATAGACCAGGTAATCGCCGGCCTCCGGTTTGGCCTTCAACCAATAGACCTCGTCCACCTCTTCCGACACCAGCGCCGCCACGCGGCCGCAGTTGGAGCAGTGCCGGATGAATTCCTCGTCCGCCAGCACGTCCATCTGCTTTTGTGTTTCGCCTTGAACATTGATTGATCCGGCGCTGCCCAGATTGCCGACGAATGCCCCGCTGCGGACGTGGTTGGAGATGATGCGGCAGGAGGTCGCGATGTCTTCCAGCAGAAAGATCAGATCCTTCTCCAGCGCATGCTGGCTGTGTTCGAGCAGCAGAAACTGACGCAGGGTGAGTTGCTTTTCATGCATGGAGGATTCCAATTTCCAACTTCAAGGACGGGATAGGCCCGCAATCCGGACCGGATCGATTCTGGCCGGGCTAGCTCCGGCCAACACCTCTTATCATCCCAATGCGCATGGGTGCGACAAAGAACTGCGGCAAGTTGCATCAGCAATCTTCGCCGTGATGCTGCAACTGCGAAAAAATAGGATGGTGCTGGTATGCACCTGGCATGTTACGTTGCATTTGGACGCCAGCCTCAGGGCTGCGTCAGACGGCGTTCCCACCGAGTAATGACTCGCGCCGCGAGTCTCCGGCCCTTGAGGGCCATGTCATGTCAACGAAACCTACTGTGCATATCGAAGCGGCGAGCACTCTCGCCGTGGTCATATCATCGAACGAGCCGCTGCTTCTGCTGTCCGATGACCTGAAGGTCATTGCCGCGAGCGCATCGTTCTGCCGGGTATTTTCAATCGACCCGGCGGCAATTCCAGGTAAACGTCTCGGCGAGCTCGGGAATGGCGAATGGGCGATGCCCACGCTTGCCTCGCTGCTGAAGGCGACCGCAAATGGAAAAGCCCAAATCGAAGCCTACGAAATCGACCTCAAGCGGTCCAATCAGAAGACAAGGCAATTGGTCGTCAACGCGTGCACGCTCGATGATGGCGACATCGACAATATCCGGCTTCTTCTGGCTCTCACCGATGTGACCGACGCGCGCGCCGAAACCCGGCTGAAGGATGATCTCGTTCGCGACAAGGCTCTGCTGATGCAGGAAGTCCAGCATCGGGTGGCCAACAGCCTGCAGATCATTGCCAGCGTTCTCATGCAGAGCGCCCGCCGGGTTCAGTCGGAGGAAGCGCGCGGGCACCTTCAAAACGCCCATCACCGGGTCATGTCGATCGCGGCCTTGCAGCGGCAACTGTCCATCTCGGAGGGTGGCAACGTCAAGCTCCGTCCCTATTTGACGCAGCTTTCGCAAAGCCTTGGCGCCTCGATGATCCCCGACCCGGACCGGCTCTCGATAACGGTGACGGTCGATGACAGCGCCGTGGGCGCTGACGTTTCCGTAAGCCTGGGGCTGATCGTCACGGAACTGGTGATCAACGCCCTCAAACACGCTTTTCCTGATCAGGCAACGGGCATGATCCTGATCGACTATCGGTCGTCCGGCACCGACTGGACGCTTTCGGTCACCGACAACGGCATCGGCATGCCAGCCGGGATCGATGCACCCAAGGCGGGACTCGGCAGCGGCATTGTCGAAGCACTCGCCAGAAATCTGCTCAGTGACATTCAATCGACAAATACAGATCCCGGCACCGCGGTAACAATCAGTCATCGCGGCAACGCCGGTGTCCAAGCCGATCTTCCGACCGCAGCATAGGAACCTGATGCCCTCCGAAGCTCCATGCCCCCGGAACCGACACGGCGCCCCGACTCCTCAAAATCCGAGCTGCAGATGAACAATGGCAGGGCGGTGGTCCTCGTGGTTGAAGACAACGCAATTATTCGGATGGGCGCCGTTGATCTGGTGATTTCCGCTGGCTACGAAGCGCTGGAGGCATGCGATGCGGATGAAGCAATTCGTATCATGGAGTCGCGCGACGACATCGATCTGGTGTTTACCGACGTGCAGATGCCTGGGACGATGGACGGCATCAAGCTCTGCCATTACATCAGCCAGGGCTGGCCACCCGTGAAGCTAATCGTGGCCTCCGGCAACGCTATTCTTGAAGAGAGCAGTCTGCCGGGCGGCAGCATGTTCTTCTCAAAACCCTATCATGACCACACAATCAAGGACGCAATGGCCCGCCTGCTTTCGAGCAAGGCTTGAGTGGCCCCACCGGTTGAATCCTCCCCTGCAACAGACGGCTCGCGGCTTCGCGGCCTGACGCATGGCCCAGAGGAATGACGGGTTGCGCGGGCACGGCGGGGCAAGGGCTTCAGCC
>NZ_JAUYGL010000214.1 GCF_030689745.1 Devosia sp. | reverse complement strand
GCCGCCATCCTGGCGGACGCCCGGCGCTTCCTCAAGCCCGATGGCACGCTGATCTACATCACCTGCTCCATCCTGCCCGAAGAAAATGACGACCAGGTCACCGCCTTCCTCGCCGCCAATCCCGAATTTGCCTCGCTCGATCCGCAGTCGCTCTGGCAATCTGCCTTCGGCACCGGGGCGCCCGCGGGTGTCGCCACTGCCGGCGCCGGCATTGCGCTGACCCCCCGCCTGACCGGCACCGATGGCTTTTATCTCAACGCCCTGCGCCGGACACCTTGATCGCCCCGGTGAACCAATCGGCGCCCCGGCGCGTTACCGGTTGAGCTGTACGTTTGCGGAGCCGCACGCCATGACCACCACCACCATTGACTACCGCTCCGCCCGCAGTTGGCTGACCTTGGCAGTCTTCCTGGTCGTGGTGATTGGCGTCGGTGGCTTCATCGGTTCCCAGTCCACCCCGGGCACCTGGTTCGAAAACCTTGCCAAGCCGCCGTTCAATCCCCCCAGCTGGGTCTTTGCCCCGGTCTGGACCACCCTTTACGTCATGATCGCCATTGCCGGCTGGCGCATCTGGATGGCGCGGCCCAACAGCCCGGCAATGGGCCTGTGGGTCGCCCAGATGCTGGCCAACTGGCTCTGGTCCCCCGTCTGGTTCACTGCCCACCTGCTCTGGGGCGCCTTTGCCATTATCATCGTCATGCTCGGCCTGATCATCGGGTTTATCCTCGTGGCGCGAAAAACCGATACAATCGCCGCATGGCTTTTCGTCCCCTATCTGGCATGGGTGTCTTTTGCGACCTTGCTCAATTTTTCCATCGCCATTCTCAACTAGTGCGGCTGGCTTTTTCGTGCGCGCGCAACTGTGCTCTGCACGCTGCCATCTTGCGGAATCTCGCCAGCACGGCTAAGGGCTCGCCATGCAAAGCCCAGACACCGCCGACCACCCGCAATCGATCCTGATCGTCGACTTCGGATCGCAAGTCACCCAGTTGATCGCGCGCCGTATTCGCGAGACGGGGGTGTATTGCGAAATCCATCCTTTCCAGAGCGCCGGCGCCGCCATGGCCGCCCTGCAGCCTAGCGGTGTGGTGCTCTCGGGTGGGCCTGCCTCAACCCTTGATGAAAACGCCCCGACCATCGATCCGGCCATTCTGAATGCCGGTGTCCCCATCCTGGGCATCTGCTATGGCCAACAGGCCCTGTGCATGGCGCTGGGCGGCAAGGTCGAAGCCGGCCATCATCGCGAATTCGGTCGTGCCGAAGTCAAGGTTGAAAAGGCCTCGGCCCTGACTGACGGCGTCTGGGATCTGGGCAGCGAGCATCAGGTCTGGATGAGCCATGGCGACCGCGTCGTGGCCTTGCCCGAGGGCTTTGAAGTCGTCGGCACCTCCGCAAACGCCCCCTTCGCCATGATCGCCGACGAAGCCCGTCGCATCTGGGCCGTGCAGTTCCACCCCGAAGTGGTGCACACCCCCGATGGGGCCAGGCTCTATGCCAATTTCGTGCACCAGATCTGCGGCATCGCCTCGAGCTGGACCATGGCAGCCTATCGCGCCAGGATGATCGAGAAGATCCGTGAGCAGGTCGGCACCGGCAAGGTCATTTGCGGCCTCTCGGGCGGCGTCGATTCCTCGGTGGCTGCCGTGCTGATCCACGAGGCCATTGGCGACCAGCTCACCTGCATCTATGTCGACCACGGTCTGATGCGCCTCAATGAGAGCGAACAGGTCGTCACCATGTTCCGCGACGAGTACAATATCCCGCTCGTCCACGTCGATGTTTCCAAGGTCTTCCTGCGCGAGCTCGATGGCGTCTCCGACCCCGAGACCAAGCGCAAGATCATTGGCCGGCTGTTCATCGAGACCTTCGAGGAAGAAGCCAAAAAACTCGGCGGCGCCGAGTTCCTTGCCCAGGGCACGCTCTATCCCGACGTTATCGAATCCGTCTCGTTCACCGGCGGTCCTTCGGTCACCATCAAGAGCCACCACAATGTGGGCGGTCTGCCCGAGCGCATGAACATGCAGCTCGTCGAGCCGCTGCGCGAGCTGTTCAAGGACGAAGTCCGCGTGCTGGGCCGTGAACTGGGCCTGCCCGAGAGCTTCATTGGCCGCCACCCATTCCCCGGTCCGGGTCTGGCCATTCGCTGCCCCGGCGGCATCACGCCCGAAAAGCTCGACATCCTGCGTCAGGCTGACGCCATCTATCTCGATGAAATCCGCAAGTCCGGCCAGTACGACAAGATCTGGCAGGCCTTTGCCGTGCTGCTGCCGGTCCAGACCGTCGGCGTCATGGGCGATGGCCGCACCTATGAGTTCGTCTGCGCCCTGCGCGCCGTGACCTCGGTCGATGGCATGACGGCCGATTTCTACCAGTTCGACATGAACTTCCTCGGCAAGACCGCCACCCGCATCATCAACGAGGTTCGCGGCATCAACCGCGTCGTTTATGACGTGACCAGCAAGCCGCCCGGCACCATTGAGTGGGAATAATCCCCGGCGCCTCAACCCGCGCTAGTATCGCACCAAAGCCTGCTGCAATGGCCGCGCCGGGCGCATTTGCATTCGCCCGGCAAAGTGCTAAACGTGCGCTCCAATCCAAACCCGACCATTAGGCAGACCATGGCCGAAGACAATATTTTCCGCGAAGTCGATGAGGAGCTGCGCAGCGATCGTATGCGCGCGCTTTGGCGTCGTTTTGCGCCTTATGTGATTGGTGCTGCCGTCGCCGTTGTGGCCCTTGTTGCCGTCAATGAAGGCTGGTCCTGGTATCACGCCAGCAAGGCGGCCGTATCGTCCGACGAGTTGTATGCGGCCTTCGAACTGGCCGATGGCGGTGATCTGGCTGCGGCCCAGGCCCAGCTTGATAGCGTCATTGCCGATGGCAGTGGCAACTACCCCACACTGGCCGAGTTCCGCAAAGCCGGCCTTCTGGCCAGGGACGGCAAGATTGACGAGGCCGTCGCCGCTTACGACTCCCTGGCCAACAGCCAGTCCAATCAGCGCCTGCGTGAGCTGGCCCTGGTGCTGGGCGGCACGCTGATGGTCGACCACGGCAATCTGGCTGATGTCGAAGCGCGCGTCGGCAGTGTTGCCACCGATACCAGTCCGCTGCGCAATGCGGCGTACGAAGCGCTGGGCCTGGCCCAGTACAAGGCTGGCGATTTCACCGCGGCCCAGACCAGTTTCGAGGCGGTGATCAATGATCCGCTGACCCAGTCGACCACCCGCAACCGCATGGGCTATTATCTGGCGCAGTTGCAGGCCGAGGGCGTTGTTGCACCGACCGCTGATGCGGACGCTGCGGCGAGCGCCATTGATGCCATCGTCAGCAGCGATGCACCGTCTGCTGACGCAGCGGCCACCACACAAACACCGGCGGCCGATGCATCGGCTGTCACCACCGAGACTGCGCCAGCCGCTCAATAGCGGTCGCCGTCTCCCGCCTGATCGGAACGCATATCCATGACCGTCACCGTCGCCATTGTCGGTCGTCCCAATGTTGGTAAGTCCACGCTCTTCAACCGTCTTGTCGGGCGCAAGATTGCGCTGGTCGATGACACCCCCGGTGTCACCCGCGACCGCCGCGAGGCCGAAGGCCGCATCGCCGATCTGACCTTCCGCATCCTCGATACGGCGGGCTATGAGGATGTCAAGGATGGCAGCCTCGAAGACCGCATGCGCCAGCAGACCGAGCTGGCCATTCGCGAAGCCGACGTCATCCTGTTCATGATCGACGCCCGCGCCGGCGTCATGCCGCTCGATCAGCGCTTTGCCCAGGTGCTGCGCAAGGCCGGCAAGCATGTCCATCTGATTGGCAACAAGGCCGAAAGCGGTGCCTCCGAGGCTGGCCTGGTGGAAGCCTACAAGCTTGGCTTCGGCGAGCCCATCGCGCTGTCCGCCGAACACGGCCTGGGTCTGTCCGAACTCTATTCCATCGTCTCTGCCGCCATCGACAAGGCCGCCGCCGAGCGTGGCGCGCAGGACCAGGCCATTGTTGACCTGATGCCGGCCGTCGATGTCGACATTACCGAGGACATGCTCGAAGGCGAGGGTGACGAAGCCACGCTGCGCTGGAATCCCAACCGCTATCTCAACGTTGCCATTGTCGGGCGCCCCAATGCCGGCAAGTCGACCCTGATCAATCGCATGGTCGGCGAAGAGCGCGTGCTGGTTGGTCCCGAGGCCGGCATTACCCGCGATTCCATCCTGGTGCCGTGGGAATGGGAAGGGCGCGTCATCAATCTGGTCGATACCGCCGGTATCCGCCGCCGCTCCCGCGTGACCGAGAAGCTGGAAAAGCTCGCCGTCGGCGATAGTCTGCGCTCCATCCAGTATGCCGAAGTTGTCGTGCTCATGCTCGACGCCACCGTACCGTTCGAAAAGCAGGATCTGGCGCTGGCCGACCTGGTTGAACGCGAAGGCCGGGCGCTGGTCATCGCCGTCAACAAATGGGATCTGATCGAGGACAAGAACGCCGCACTGGCCCACCTCAAGGAGGCCTGCGAGCGGCTGTTGCCGCAGATGCGCGGTGTTCCCCTGGTGACCCTGTCTGGCCTTACCGGCAAGAACATCGACAAGCTGATGGCCGCCATCTTCAAGATCGAGCGCACCTGGAATACCCACATTTCCACTGCCCGCCTCAATCGCTGGCTGCAGGGCATGGTCGATGGACATCCGCCACCGGCCGTCTCGGGTCGCCGCCTCAAGCTGCGCTATATGACGCAGGCCAAGACAAGGCCACCCAGCTTCATCCTGTTTGCCTCACGCCCCGACGTGCTGCCCACCTCCTACCAGCGCTATCTGGTCAATGGCATGCGCGAGGCCTTCGATATCAAGGGCTCGCCCATTCGCCTGTGGGTGCGTGCCGGCAGCAATAATCCCTATGACGACAAGACCAAGCGCCGTCTGGGTTAGTCGCGCCTCAACGGGGCCCCCGGCGGGCCCCGTTCCGGTTCACCGGTCGTGCCGTGGTTGTCCGCAACATATTCACAGACCCCATGGTACAAAGCCCTGATTTACCCCTATATTGCGCGCGCTGAAGCGACCCGCTGCTGAGTGTGCGGTCGCATTTTATGAAGTCACCTTGTTCTTAGAAATATTGATCGTCGTCGTCCTGACCATCGTCAATGGCCTGCTGGCCATGTCGGAGCTTGCGGTGGTTTCCGCCCGTCCCGCCCGCCTGCGCAACATGGCAGATCAGGGCAATAAGGGCGCCGCAATTGCCATCGTCCTGGCCGAGGACCCGGGCAAGTTCCTGTCCTCGGTGCAGATCGGTATTACCCTGGTGGGCATCCTGTCGGGCGCCTTTTCCGGCGCGACGCTCGGCCTGCGCCTCACCGAGTGGCTCAAAACCGTCGGCGTCGCCGGCAGTCTCGCCGACATTCTCGGCGTCGGTGTTGTCGTGCTGATCATCACCTATATCTCGCTGATCCTGGGTGAACTGGTGCCCAAGCAGATCGCCCTGCGCGATGCCGAAGGCGTCGCTGCCCGTGTCGCCCCGGCCATGAAGCTCTTGGCTGCCGTCGGCTCACCAGTGGTCTGGCTGCTCGACATTTCGGGCAAGGCCGTGCTGGCCCTGCTCGGCCAGGCCGGGGAGTCAGACGAAAAGGTGACCGAAGAAGAGGTCAAGACCATCATCGCTGAAGCCACCACCGCCGGCGTCATCGAAAGCGACGAACACTCGATGATCTCGGGCGTCATGCGTTTGGCCGACCGTTCGGCCCGTGGCCTGATGACGCCGCGCCTCGATGTTGATGTGCTCGATCTCTCTGATCAGAGCGAGGAAATCCGCAAGACGATCCTCAGCACCAATCGCTCCCGCCTGTTGGTGCAGGACGGGGATGCCGATTCCATTATCGGCGTTGTCGCCATCAAGGACATTATCGGCGTCTTCGCCAATGGCCTGCCGCTCGAACTGCGCCGCTTCGTGCAGCCGGTGCCTGTCGTGATGGACCATGCCGATGCGCTCGACGTGGTGCGCGCCATTCGCAATTCCACCGTCCACATGGCCCTGGTGGTCGACGAATACGGCCACTTCGAAGGCATTGTCACCTCGGCGGACATTCTCGAAGTCATCACCGGCGTGTTCCAGGAAGAGACCGGCGATGATCCGGCGATCGTCAGACGCGAGGACGGCTCCTGGCTGGTCGCCGGCTGGATGCCGGTCGACGAGTTCAGCGACAAGCTCAAGATCGCCATTCCGCGCGACGCCAAGTTCGAGACGGTGGCGGGCTATGTGCTGTCGATCATCAATCGTCTGCCGGCAGTCGGCGAGACCTTTGAACATGACGGCTTCAGGATTGAGGTGCTCGATCTCGATGGACGCCGGATTGACAAGATCCTGATGACGCCGCTGGCCGATTAGTCGGTCAGCGCCATGCCCATCCACACCGTGCTGCCAATGGTCTGCAGTGGAGCAAAGCCGCTGCGCCGCCAAAAGCCAACGCCGCCGCTATTGCTGACACTGGCCCCCAGGTGAATGCCTGCCACGCCAGCCGCCCGCGCCTTGTCCACCCAGCGTTCCAGCAGCGCTGTACCCACGCCCTGACCGCGCAGCCTGCTGCGCAGGTTCATGTGGATATGGGCCGGATAGCGGGCAACAATTGCTGGCGGATTGCTCCTCGGCGTCCGAATGTCGGCGATCCGCTGCCTGTCTCTCTGCGTGAGCGCCGTTGACGGCTTGGCGTAGCGCTGTCGCAGCGCCGGCCACCATTCGCGCTCCAGGCGCTCGGCAAAGCCATTGCTGTCATATGTGCCCACAATATAGCCGGCAACACCAAGCGCGTCCTCGGCCACCAGCACCAGATCGGGCTGCAGCACCGCATAGGGCGCCGCGTAGAGGTGTCCGATCAGCTCTGGATCGCTGTATTGTGCCGATGCGTCCTGACCTGCCGCGCCGGTCGTCAGGCAGATATCGTACAGTGCTGGCAGATCGTCCGGCCGGTAGCTGCGGATCGTTGCCATGGCGGGCGCCTAGAGGTCGCTGATGGTGCCGGTGCTGGCATCATACAGCTTGCCGCTGTCCTTGAAGGCCGGGCTGACCATGTCGACCAGCTTGGGCGCAATTTCGGCGGGCGTTGGCAAAGACGCCGGATCTTCCCCAGGCATTGCCTTGGCCCGCATCGCCGTCCGCACCGCGCCGGGATAGAACACGTTCACCTTGACCTTGGACTGCTCGATTTCGGCAGCATAGGACTTGACCATGGCATCTACCGCCGCCTTGCTGGCGGCATACAGCCCCCAGAACGGCCGCGCCGACTTGGCCGAAGACGACGACACAAACACCGCGCGCCCGGCCTCGGCCTGGCGCAGCAACAGATCGGTCGATCGCAACAGCCGGTAATTGGCCGTCACATTGACCGCTATCACCTTGTCGAAATCCTCCGGCTTCACATGGGGCAGGGGACTGAGCACACCAAGCTGCCCGGCATTGGCGATCAATCCGTCCAGGGCACCCCAGCGCTCAAAGATCGCCGCGCCCAGCCGGTCAATGGCGTCACCATCGCGCAGGTCCAGCGGCACCAGCGTCGCTGACGATCCAAGGTCCTGGATTTCGTCATCGAGCTCCTCAAGTCCGCCAACCGTACGGGCCACCGCCACCACATGGGCTCCGCGCCGCGCCGCCTCAAGCGCCGCCGCATAACCGATGCCGCGCGAAGCGCCCGTCACGAGAATGACCTTGCCGACCAGATCCTGGCCGGTTTGATCCGCAGATACAGCCATTAACCGGCCTCTTTCAGCAGAGAAACATGTTTGGGGTCGTTCTTGCCGCGGCCGTCCAGATCGGTCAGCTGCGTCGGATACTCGCCGGTGAAATAATGGTCGGTGAATTGTGGTGCCTGCGCGTTGCGCTTCTCGCCACCGACGGCTTCGTACAGGCCATCAATCGACAGGAATGCCAGCGAGTCCGCGCCGATGAACTTGCACATCGATTCCAGGCTGTCGTGCTGATTGGCCAGCAGCTTGTCCGGATCCGGCGTGTCGATGCCATAATAATCCGAATAGGCGATCATCGGGCTGGCTACGCGGATATGCACTTCCGTGGCGCCCGCATCGCGGATCATCTGGACGATCTTGATCGAGGTTGTGCCGCGCACGATCGAATCGTCGATCAGCACCACGCGCTTGCCGGCGATCTCGGCCCGGTTGGCAGAGTGCTTGAGCTTGACCCCAAAGGCCCGGATCGACTGGGTCGGTTCGATGAAGGTGCGGCCCACATAATGGTTGCGGATAATGCCCAGCTCGTACGGGATGCCACTGGCCTGCGCAAAGCCGATGGCAGCAGGTGTCCCGCCATCGGGCACTGGCACTACCACATCGGCCTCGACCGGGGCCTCCTTGGCCAGGTTGATTCCCATGCGCTTGCGGGCGCCATAGACACTGCGACCCGAAACCATCGAGTCAGGCCGGGCGAAATAGACATATTCGAACAGGCATGGACGCTCGGGCTGCTTGCGCGCCTGCTTGCGTGCTTCAATGCTGATCGACCCATCGGGCTGGACTTCGCAGATCACGACCTCGCCGTTCTCGACGTCGCGGATATATTTGGCCCCGATCATGTCGAGCGCGCAGGTTTCCGAGCAGAAGATCGGCTTGCCGTCGAGTTCGCCCATCACCAGCGGTCGAATGCCAATCGGGTCACGCGCCGCGATCAGCTTGGTTCGGGTCATCGCCAGCATGGCGTAGCCGCCTTCCATCTGGCGGATGGCGTCGATGAACCGGTCGGTGCTCGAACTGTGCCGCGAGCGCGCCACCAGATGCAGCACCACTTCGGTGTCCGAAGTCGACTGGCAGATGGCGCCGGTGGCAATGATCTGCCGGCGCAGCGTCAATCCGTTGGTGAAATTGCCATTGTGAGCAATGGCAATGCCGCCGTCACCCAGTTCGGCAAACAGCGGCTGCACATTGCGCAATGCCACTTCGCCGGTAGTCGAATAGCGCGTGTGGCCCATTGCCATCGCGCCGGGCAGCTTGGCCAGCAGCACGGGGTCGGTATAATGGTCGCCCACCAGCCCCATGCGCTTTTCGGCGTAGAACTGGCGCCCGTCAAAACTGACAATGCCAGCCGCTTCTTGCCCGCGATGCTGCAGGGCGTGCAGCCCCAGTGCGGTCAGGGCGGCCGCATCACTGTGCCCCAAAATGCCGAACACGCCGCACTCTTCGTGCAGCGTGTCGCCATCAATATCAAGCCGGTCATCGTTCGGATGGTTCAACGGGCTCTCCATGCCAATGCTGCCTCAATCGCGGCTGCCGCGGGTCGTGCCTTGCGGGCGGACCAGAGCTGGAATGAGATCTCCACGCTATAGTCCCATTTTCGGGTCCCGACCATTGCGGTGCAAGGTGGTCAGGGTTGTGGCGAGCGCGCTGCCCTCACCACAGAGTGATCAAGCGTCAGTTCACGGCGGCTGGTGGCACTGTGCCGTCTTCGATGGCGTCGGTGCCCTCTTCAATCGGAACGACCGGGCCGCCCGTGTTCTCATCGGTCAGGCCGGTGCCGCCCTTGAGAATTTGCGTTACCTGCTGCTCCAGTTCGGCCGGCAGCATGGAGATCAGCGTGTTGCCCATCGACTGCAGGGGCTGCAAGGTCTGTGCGTTTGCGGCCCAGGGCGGCAGCGCGTTGGGCAGCAGCCAGGTGCCGAAAATGGTGATGACGATGGCAATCAGAATGCCGCGCAACACGCCGAACACGAAGCCCAGCGTGCGATCAATCGGGCCGACACGGCTATCGACCACGAAATCGGCGATGCGCATGGTCAGCAGGTGCAGCACAATCAGCGCAATGATGAATGTGACCACCACTGTGGCGATATCGGCAACCAGCGGCTCGGCAATGTAGCCGCGCGCAATTTCGGGATGATACTGCCACATATAGATGGCGATCGCGGCCGAGCCGGCCCATGTCGCCAGTGACAGAACTTCGCGGGTCAATCCGCGTGCGGTTGCCAGGATTGCTGAAATCAGCACCAGCACACCTACACCAACGTCAAACGCTGTCAGCATCTTTGTTCGCCAAGCTCCTGTAGCCGCCCCCGGCTGTGTTGGGTCCCGTTTAGCGACTTTGTACGCGGCTGCCAAGGGTTGCCGCCGTCATCGCGGTCAATCCGCCGACAATCCATGGTGCTGTCGCCCGCTTACCACTCGTCGCGATCCGGTTCGCGCGGTTTGCCATTGGCCGCAATGCGCCCCACCAACTCCTGCAAGGTGCTGTATTCAGAGACCTCCAGCCCGCTGGTGCGGTCCGCATTGGTCAGCCGTCCGGTCGACACCGCCTTGAATCCCAGCTTCTGGGCCTCGCGCAGCCGCAGCGAGCCATGCACCACCGGCCGCACCCCGCCTGCCAGTGAAATCTCGCCAAAATACACCGAGTCTGACGGGAGTGGCGAACTGGTCAGCGACGAGATCAGCGCTGCGGCCACGGCCAGATCGGCCGCCGGCTCGTTGATCTTCAGCCCGCCCGCCACATTGAGATAGATGTCATTGGCACCAATCCGAACCCCGCACCGGGTTTCGAGCACCGCCACCACCATCGACAGTCGGGCGGCATCCCAACCCACCACTGCCCGCCGCGGCGTGCCCAGCGGGGAGGGGGCCACCAACGCCTGGATCTCGATGAGAATGGGCCGTGTGCCCTCCATCCCGGCAAACACCGCCGAGCCTGCCGCGCCCTCGTCCCGTTGATCGAGAAACAGGGCCGACGGGTTGGCGACCTCTTCAAGCCCCAGTTCGGTCATGGCAAACACGCCAATTTCGTCGGTGGCGCCATAGCGATTCTTCACGCCACGCAAAATCCGGAAGGTGTGGCTGGTATCGCCCTCAAAATACAGCACGGCGTCGACCATGTGCTCGACCACCCGTGGCCCGGCAATCTGGCCGTCCTTGGTGACATGGCCGACCAGAACCACCGCAGCGCCGCTCTTCTTGGCAAACCGCGTCAGGGCCTGTGCCGAAGTGCGCACTTGCGTCACCGTGCCGGGGGCGCTGTCTACCCGGTCGGTCCAAAGTGTCTGGATCGAATCGATAATGACCAGATCGGGGGCAGGGCCGTTTTCCAGCGTCGCCAGAATGATCTCGACATTGGTCTCGGCTGCCAACAGCACCGGGGCCTCGCCCAGTCCCAGTCGCTGCGCCCGCAACCGCACCTGGGCCACTGCTTCTTCGCCCGAGACATAGACCACGCGGCGGCCCAGATTGGCCAGGGCCGCTGCCGCTTGCAGCAATAGCGTCGATTTGCCAATGCCGGGATCACCGCCCACCAGCAGCGCCGACCCCATCACAAACCCGCCCCCGGTCACACGATCCAGTTCGGCAATGCCGCTGACCACGCGCGCCGCACTTTCCGTCTCGCCCGACAGCGGCACCAGATTGGTTGGACGGCTGCCCGCCTTGGCCGATTTCGGGCCGGCGCCAACACCCGAATCGGTCATTTCCTCGACAATGGTGTTCCACTCGCCGCACGCGTCGCAGCGCCCTTGCCAGCGGGTGGTGGTTGCGCCACAGGACTGGCATACGAACGAGGATCGGGATTTGGCCAAGGCTGGGTCTCTACATTACGAATGGAAAAGCCTAGCCGATCCACTCTATGCGAACAAGAACAAAAGAGGAACTAACTTGCTCTATCTTCTCACAGCCACCGGCCGCCACTTCCCCTGTGATGAGGGAGGCCGGCAGGGGGCCGGGAGTCCCGATGTTCGGTCGCTACTTCCGCCCGGTCGCCCGCTGCGCAAGCCCGCGAACCGTATTCCAGTTGCGTGCCGTCACCGTTCCCGAGCGCTTCTCGATTAGCCCCGGCAGGCGCGGGCTCAGCGCCCCGCGCCCGGCATAATCCACCAGCAGATGCGTCCCCTCGACATGGATGCGCTCCGGCCCGTCATAGTTCTCCAGCCAGGAAAAATCCGGCCGTACCCCGGCAAAGAAATAGACGGCCAGTTCGCTGGGCCGATCCTCCGCTGCGCCCGGGAAGGGATTGGCCTTGATAAGCTTGTTCAGTTGCGCCGCCTTGCGCACCACCGCCACATTGCCCGGCCCCAGCCCGAGATCGCGGACCACCGCATTCATGTCCCTGGTGACCTCGGTCATTGCCTTGTCGCTGCCCACGACCATGTTGCCGGTCGCCACATAGGTCTGCGGATCGCCATAACCAGCTGTTGCCACGGCATCCCGCCACTGCGCCATCGACATGATCTTGTGGGTAATCGGCCCGATCGCCCGCAGCAGGATGATGAAGGTGGTCATGCGCCCCGCTACTCCGGCGGTAGATTGCCGTCGCCTACGTAATTGCGGTTATAGCGGCCCTTGAGCGATGTCAGCACTTCGTAGCCGATCGTCCCCGCCGCATCGGCCTGATCATCAATGCTGATATGGCGACCGAGCACTTCAGCGCCCTCTCCCGGATTCGGGATGTCGGCACCCAGCTCGGTAATGTCCACCACCATCTGGTCCATCGATACGCGCCCGATCACCGGGCACAATTTGCCGCGGATCGCGACTTTGCCGCCAGGCCGCGCATTGGTGCCCGACAGGCTGCGGAAAAACCCGTCGGCATAGCCATGGCCGATGATGGCCAGCCGGCTGTCGCGTGCCAGATTATAGGTCGCGCCATAACCCACGGTCTCGCCGGTCCGCGCTTCCTTGACCTGCAGGATCGGCACATGCAGCGTCACCACCGTGGCCATCGGGTTCTTGCGGCCGATCACCGCCCGCCCGCCATAGAGCGCGATACCGGGTCGCACCATTTGGAAATGATAGTCGCGCCCGCTCATCAGCCCGGCCGAATTGGCCAGTGAGGCTGGAATGCCGGGGAACTGCGTCATCACCGAGCCGAACAGCGCCAATTGCGTCCGGTTCTTCTCATGGTTGGCCTGGTCGGCGCAGGCCAGATGGCTCATCAGCATTTGCGGTGCATAGCCCAGTGCGGCGATGCGTTCGCGTACGAACCCCGCCTCATTGAGCCGGAAGCCGAGCCGGTTGATACCGGTGTCAAAATGAAATGCCGACGGATAGGCCTCATTGCGCTCCATGCACTTGGCCAGCCATTCTTCAAGCATGGCCACCGAACTGAGCACCGGCATCATGTTCTGGCGAATGTAGAGATTGGCCGCGCCCGGATAGAGCCCGTTCATCACGAAGATATGGGCGTCCGGCACGGCAGCACGCACCGCCATGCCTTCATCGGGCGTCGCCACGAAGAAGAACCGCGCGCCGGCAGCATGCAGCGCCTTGCTGGCCACCGTGATGCCCGTACCATAGGCATCGGCCTTGACCACGGCGCCCGTCAGCGCGCCGGCGCTGACCTTGTCCAGGGCCCGCCAGTTCCGGGCCAGTGCCCCAAGATCGATACTGAGTTGCCCGCCAAGGCCAGACGTCAGCGCCATGCCTATTCCATACGTTCGGGCAGGTAGTCGGCACGCGCCAGATTGCCGAAGCGCGTGTACTGCGCCTCAAAGCTCAATTGCACCGTACCCGTGGGGCCATGGCGCTGCTTGGCAATAATGACTTCGGCCTTACCGTGCACCTGTTCCATTTCCCCTTGCCAGGCCATGTGCTCTGGCGTGCCTTCTTTAGGCTCTTTGTTCTTTAAGTAGTATTCTTCGCGATACACGAACAGCACCACGTCGGCGTCCTGCTCGATAGAGCCCGATTCGCGCAAATCCGAAAGCTGCGGATGCTTGTCATCGCGCGACTCCACCTGCCGGGACAGCTGCGACAGTGCGACGATAGGCACTTCCAGTTCCTTGGCCAGCGCCTTGAGGGTGGTGGTGATTTCAGTCAGTTCCTGCACGCGGTTCTGGCTCGATGCCTTGCTTGATCCACTGAGCAACTGCAGATAGTCGACGACGAGAAAATCAAGGCCCTTCTGCCGCTTCAGCCGGCGCGCCCGCGCCGCCAGCTGGGCCACGCTGATGCCGCCGGTATCATCGATATAGAGCGGGATCTTGCTCATCATATTGCTGACATCGACCAGCTTGGAAAACTGGCTGTCGTGAATGCGACCGCGGCGGATGTCAGACGAGGAAATCTCCGCCTGCTCTGCCAGGATACGGGTGGCCAGCTGCTCCGAGCTCATTTCCAGGCTGAAAAAGCCGACAATGCCGCCATTGGTGGTCTTGAGATGTCCGTCCGGCTGAACCTCTGACTTCCAGGACTTGGCAATGTTGAACGCAATATTGGTCGCCAGCGAGGTCTTGCCCATGGCCGGGCGACCCGCCAGAACGATCAGATCGGAGCGCTGCAATCCGCCCATTTGCCGGTCCAGGTCGTCCAGCAGCGTGGCCACGCCCGACAGGCCCCCGTCACGCTGATAGGCTTCGCCGGCCATCTGGATCGAGGCGCTGAGCGCCGTGGAGAAGTTCAGAAAGCCGCCATCATAGCGGCCTTTCTCTGCCAGCTGGAACAGCTCGCCTTCCACCTTCTCGATCTGCTTGTTGGGGGTCATCTCCACTTCGGATTCGTAGGCGACCTGCACCATCTCTTCGCCGACCAGGATCAGATTGCGCCGAATCGCCAGATCATAGATCGCCTGGCCGTAATCAGCCGCGTTGAGCACCGTGGTGGCTTCCGCCGCCAACCGCGCCAGATACTGCGCCATCGTCACCTCAGGCAGCAATTGGTCGGGCAGATGCGTCTTGATGGTGGTGGGGTCAGCCGATTTGCCGGCCCGGATGATCTTGCCGGCCAGCTCATAGATGTCGCGGTGAATCGGTTCGTAAAAATGGATCGGCTCGAGAAAGTCCGAAACGCGGTAAAACGCGTCATTGTTCAGCAGGATTGCACCCAACAGCGCCTGCTCGGCCTCCACATTGTGTGGGGCGAGACGAAACGACTTGTCTTCGGTCGGATGCAGTCGTGCAATCTCTGCCATGGGTCCCCTCGGGTAAAACGTTAACGTGTCTTAACCGTCACGTGGCCGGAGTCGATTCCAAACGGCCCGCCAATGAGCGATTGGTGAGCCTTCATATCCGCTGCGGTTAACTCTGTGAACAGCGGGGATTATGACGGCCCTAAGCTTGCTTTGGGGAGGGTACCAGAATGCGGGCGAGTCGCGGCCTTCGCTGAAACAAAAAGAGGCCGGGCGAGATGCCCGGCCTCTCTGGATCTATTGGATCGCCGGGGTTTTACGCTTCGTCGTCGAAGCGGTCGTCCTGCTTGGCATCCTTCTGGCCGGCGGCGAAATCGCCATCGACATCGTCTTCATACACGGTGACGGTCACGTCTTCGCCGGCAACCTGGCGAGTGGCCTCGTCGGCTGAACGGGCGACGTTGACAGTGATGGTCACGGCAACTTCAGCATGCAGGTTCAGGGCAACGGTGTGCAGGCCAACCGATTTGATCGGATCAAGCAGGTCAACCTGGCTGCGCTGCACGGAGAAACCGTCTGCAGCCAGCGCTTCCACGATATCGCGTGCGGCGACCGAACCGTAGAGCTGGCCGGTCTCGCCGGCCTGACGGATCATCGTCACGGTGGCGCCGTTCAGGCCTTCGGCAATGCCGGTGGCGGCGTTGCGGCGCTCTTCATTGCGCTTTTCGATATTGGCGCGTTCGGCTTCAAACTTCTTGCGATTGGATTCGGTGGCGCGCAGCGCCTTGCCCTGGGGCAGCAGGAAGTTACGGGCAAAGCCGTCCTTCACTGTGACTTCGTCGCCGATCGAACCCGTACGGGCGATACGCTCGAGAAGAATGACTTTCATGTGGAAATTCCTTGTGGCTGTCCCGTCTCAAGGACGGTTAGGAGCGCCGGACCATTCCGGCCGCCCCAACTTTGTGCGGATGAGGCACAGCGTGTCGGATCGACAATGTTCGGGCTGGCCGCAGCCAGCCCGAACAGTTTCTTACGAAACGGCGTAGGGCATGATGCCGATGAAACGGGCGCGCTTGATGGCGCGGGCCAGTTCACGCTGCTTCAGGGCCGAAACGGCCGTGATGCGGCTTGGGACGATCTTGCCGCGCTCGGAAACATAGCGCGAGAGCAGACGCACATCCTTGTAGTCGATCGTTGGCGCACCTTCGCCCGAGAACGGGCAGGTCTTGCGACGACGCTGGAAAGGACGGCGGGCTTGGGCGGTTGTGAGGTCTTTGATTGCCATAGCGTATGGGTCCTGTTCTTAGAAACGGCGCGGGCGGCGTTCGCCGCTGAAGCCACCACGATCGGGGCGGGTGTCATCGCGGTCACGCTTTGCCATCATTGCAGACGGGCCTTCTTCATGCTCGTCCACGCGGACGGTCATGAAGCGCAGGATGTCTTCATTGATGCGCATCTGGCGTTCCATTTCAGCAACCGCCGCCGGCGACGCATCGATGTTGAGCAGCGTGTAGTGCGCCTTGCGGTTCTTGCGAATGCGATAGGAGAGACCCTTCAGGCCCCAGTATTCATTCTTGGTGACCTTGCCGCCGCCAGTGGCGAGGATGTCAGTCAGTGCAGTGGTCAGTTCTTCAACCTGCTGCTGGGAAACGTCCTGGCGTGCCAGGTAGATATGTTCGTAAAGGGCCATGAATGCGCCTTCCTTCGTGGTTCAAACACTGCAATCACCTGGCGCGGAGCCTCCTTGAAACCGGGAAGGGCATCAAAGCAGTCTTGCAAAGAGCGGGAACACGGGAGGCCGGACAACACGTCCTATCTGCAAACGCAGACCCTCCGTTCAGCCCCCGGCCAAACGAATTGCTGGCGCGGCTATAAGATATGAACAAGCCCGAAGCAAGGCAAAACTGGGCCAAACGGCCGCCTTGCCTTGACAGCGCCGCACCCCCGAGGCAAACGCCGCGCAACTGGACAGCCGCTTAGGAGCCTGTCTTACTGCTACCCTGGAGAACCTGCATGACCAAGCGCGCATTCACATTTCCCGGCCAGGGCAGTCAGGCCGTCGGCATGGGCAAGGATCTGGCTGCGGCCTATCATGAGGCCCGCCTGGTGTTTCAGGAGGTTGACGAGGCCCTTGGTCAGCGTCTGTCGGCCATCATGTTTGAGGGCCCCGACGACATCCTGCGTCTCACCGAAAATGCCCAGCCGGCCTTGATGGCCGTCAGCCTGGCCGTCGTGCGGGTGCTCGAGGCCAGGGGAATTCGGCTGGCCGATCATGCCGCCTATGTTGCCGGCCACTCGCTGGGAGAATATTCGGCGCTCTGTGCAGCCGGCAGCTTCTCGCTGTCTGATGCGGCGCGCCTGCTCAAGACGCGCGGCCAGGCCATGCAGAAGGCCGTCCCGGTCGGGCACGGCGCCATGGCCGCGCTGCTGGGCCTGGATCTGCCCACCGCCCGTGCCGTGGCGGCCGAGGCTGCAGGCGACGACGTCTGCGACGTCGCCAATGACAACGCACCCGGCCAGGTTGTGATCTCCGGCGCCACTGCCGCAGTCGAACGGGCTCTTGAGATTGCCAAGGCCAGGGGCGCCAAGCGCGCTCTGCTGCTGCCGGTGAGCGCACCCTTCCATTGCTCGCTCATGCAGCCCGCCGCCGAAGCCATGGCGGCGGCCCTTGCCGAAGTGACGGTCAATGCCCCGGTCGTGCCGCTGGTCGCCAACGTACTGGCGACCCCGATTTCCGATCCTGACGAGATTCGGCAACGCCTCGTCGAACAGGTGACCGGCGTCGTGCGCTGGACCGAGAGCGTAACCTGGCTCACCGGCGCTGGCGGGGTCACCCACCTGGCCGAACTGGGCACCGGCAAGGTGCTGACCGGCTTGGCCAAGCGGATCAATGGTGAGGCCATTGCCACCGCCGTTGGCACGCCGGCCGATATCGATGCCTTCGTCGCCGAATTGTCAGCCTGACCCCTTTATGCAAAAGCTGAGCGACGTGAATCGCTTTCTCCACGGGAGACACTTAAATGTTTGATTTAACTGGTAAACGCGCTCTTGTAACCGGCGCCAGCGGTGGCATCGGTCGTGAAATCGCCAAGGCGCTCGCCGCCGCCGGCGCCAGTGTCGCATTGAGCGGCACCCGCGTCGGTGCGCTCGAAGACACCGCCGCCGCCATCGGCAAGGACTGCCCGATTCTGCCCTGCAACCTGTCCAGGCTCGATGAGGTCGACAAGCTCGTGCCGGCGGCTGAGGCGGCCCTGGGGGGGCTCGATATCCTCGTCAACAATGCCGGCATGACGCGCGATAATCTGTTCATGCGGATGAAGGACGAGGAGTGGGACGAAGTTCTGGCCGTCAATCTGACTGCGGCCTTCCATCTCAATCGCGCCGTGCTGCGCGGTATGATGAAGCAGCGTTTTGGCCGCATCATCGGCATTGCCTCGGTCGTGGGCGTCATGGGCAATCCCGGGCAGGGCAATTATGCTGCCTCCAAAGCCGGCCTGATCGGCATGAACAAGGCGCTGGCCCACGAAGTGGCCTCGCGCAATATTACCGTCAACTCCATCGCGCCGGGGTTCATCGCCTCCGCCATGACCGATGAGCTCAACGACAAGCAGCGCGAGGCGATCATGGCGACCATTCCTGCCAATCGGCTGGGGACTGCACAGGAAGTTGCCGGCTGCGCGGTTTTTCTCGCCAGCGACGCGGCGGCCTACATCACCGGTCATACGCTTAACGTCAATGGCGGCATGGCAATGATCTAAAGCGGTCAAACTCGTGGAAAACCGGGACATTGGCTTATGGCGCAGCGTTAACAAGTGTGCTAATCGGCCCCGGTTGCATCGCTGGCAGATCGGCTTGCAGGCGCCCCAAAGCGCGCTTACATTGCCGGTTAGTCAGCTAATACGGTGCTTGAAGATTTGGCAATGCGCCAATAAGAAGCGAAACGAAACGTCGATTTCGAAAAGGGAAGTCAAACTATGAGCGATGTCGCTGATCGGGTCCGCAAGATCGTTGTGGAACACCTTAATGTGGATGCCGAGAAGGTTGTCGAAAAGGCCAGCTTTATCGACGATCTGGGTGCTGACTCTCTCGACCAGGTCGAGCTGGTGATGGCCTTTGAAGAAGAGTTCTCGGTGGAGATTCCGGACGACGCTGCTGAAGGCATTCAGACCTTCGGTGATGCCGTATCGTTCCTCACCAAAGCTGTTGGCTAGCAGCCAGCAGGGATAGCTCGCCATGGAATTGCGTCGCGTTGTCGTCTCCGGGATGGGGCTTGTAACGCCCCTCGGTTGCGGAGTTGAATCCACTTGGGCCAATATTCTGGCCGGCAAAAGTGGTGCCAGGCGCATTGACGAGTTCCAGGTGGACGATATCGCCTGTCAGATCGCTCATCGCTTGCCCCTCGGCGACTACGCCGATGGCAAGTACAATCCAGATGAGTGGATGGACATCAAGGAACAGCGCAAGGTTGACCCCTTCATCGTCTATGCGATGGCGGCGGCAACCCAGGCTATTCAGGATGCCGGCGTTGAGCCCAGGACCCAGGAAGATCAGGAACGCACAGGCGTCCTGATCGGCTCTGGCATTGGTGGCATCGGCGGCATCTACGACGCCTCGATCATTCTGCATGAAAAAGGGCCGCGTCGCATCAGCCCCTTCTTCATCCCCGGTCGCCTGATCAACCTGGCCTCGGGTCATGTGTCGATTCGCTTTGGGCTCAAGGGCCCCAATCATTCCGTCGTTACCGCCTGTTCCACCGGCGCCCACGCCATCGGTGATGCCGCCCGGCTGATCGCCTTGGGCGATGCTGACGTCATGGTCGCCGGCGGCGCTGAAAGCTGCGTCAACCGCTTGGCGCTGGCCGGCTTTGCTGCCTGCCGCGCGCTCTCCACCGGCTTCAATGACCGGCCCGAAGCCGCCTCGCGTCCCTACGACAAGGATCGTGATGGCTTTGTGATGGGGGAAGGCGCCGGCATTGTCGTGCTGGAAGATTATGAGCGGGCCAAGGCCCGTGGCGCCAAGATCTACGGCGAAATCATCGGCTACGGCCTCTCCGGCGATGCTTACCACATCACCGCGCCGTCCGAAGACGGCGATGGCGGTTTCCGCTGCATGCAGGCCGCTATCAAGCGCGCCGGGATCAGCCCGGGCGAGATTGACTACATCAATGCCCACGGCACCTCCACCCCACTTGGCGACGAGATCGAACTTGGTTCGGTCACGCGCATGCTGGGCGATGCCGCTGCTGGCGTCGCCATGAGCTCGACCAAATCAGCAGTCGGCCATCTGCTCGGCGCGGCTGGTTCGGTTGAAGCGATCTTCTCCCTGCTGGCCATGCGCGACAACATTGCGCCGCCGACACTGAACCTTGACAATCCATCGGTCGAAACCGCGATCAATCTGGTGCCCAAAACGGCATTCAGAAAAGAGATCAACGTGGCGCTCTCCAACAGCTTTGGCTTCGGCGGCACCAATGCGACGCTGGTTATGCGCAAGGTCCACTGAGTTTTCCACGATTGTGAAGGCGCTCATGGCATTGCCGCGCCGCGTGCCTCTTGTCTTTGCCACCAGCCCCGCCAACAATGGCGTTGGCGCTATCGTAGAACGGCTGCCGATTTACACTTAAGATCCGGCGCACCAGTTGCGCGGCCGGGCATCAAGGTTGAACAGCACAATGAATGATCGTAAGGCCCGGCGCCCCCGCCGCCGTTCGCGCAATGGTTTGGTCGATGTCCTGAATGCACTGTTGACCCTGCTGGTCATTGCCCTGCTGGTGGCCGGCGGTGTGCTGCTCTATGGCGCTTCCCAGTTCTATGGTGATGGCCCCTTGACCCAGGAGGCGACTTTCCGCGTCGAAGCCGGGTCCGGCCTCAGCTCGATCTCCACCAGGCTCGAAGAGCAGGGGCTTATTTCCAATCGCTATATCTTCCAGCTGGGTGGTCGCACCCTGGAGCGTGTGTCCATCATCCAGCAGGGTGATTTCCGCATCCCGGCCGGGGCAAGCATGGCCGATATTCTCAAGGAAATCACCGAGGGCGATCCGATCCGCTATGCAGTGACCATCCCCGAGGGGTGGACCAGCTGGGAAGTGTTGCAACGGGTCAATGCCAACGAAAACCTGATTGGCGAAATTGCCACACTGCCACCCGAGGGCTCCATTCTGCCGGGCAGTTATGACTATGTTCCTGGCGCCACGCGCCAATCGGTCATCGACGAAATGCAGGCGGCCATGACCGCCAAACTGGCGGAAGTATGGGCCGCTCGCCAGGCCGACCTGCCGATTGAGACCCCCGAACAATTGCTGATACTCGCCTCCATCGTCGAGCGCGAAACCGGCGTGGCCTCTGAGCGTCCCCAGGTTGCGGCGGTCTTTGTCAACCGGCTGCGCGAGGGCATGCGCCTGCAGTCCGACCCCACCATCATCTATGGCATCACGCAGGGACAGGAGCCGCTCGGCCGTGGCCTGCGCCGCTCCGAGATTGAGGCCAAGACGGATTACAACACCTATCAGATCGACGGGCTGCCCCCCACCCCGATCGCCAATCCGGGCATTGATGCGCTAGAGGCCGTCGCCAATCCCGATAGCCACGATTATCTCTACTTCGTTGCCAAGGGGGCCCTGCCCAGCGAAGGCCATGTCTTTGCCGAGACCTATGCCGAACACCGCAAGAACGTCGCCCAGTATCGCAAGCTGGCTGACGAGGCCGAGGCGACCCGCAAGGCCCTTGAGGATGTCGAGGCAGGCGCTGAGGCCGATACGCCGGCTGCGCAGTGAGCCATTCCCTGGCGAGCATGACCGGCTATGCCCGCGTCACCGGTGCGGCGGCGGGGGCATCGTTCACCTGTGAGATCAAATCGGTCAATTCGCGTGGTCTCGACATTCGGCTGCGCCTTGCACCGGGCTTTGATGCCCTGGAGAGCGACATCCGCCAGCTCATCGGCAAGATGGTCTCGCGCGGCTCTGTCACCTGCAATCTGGCCGTGGAGCGCGAGGGGGCAGGGGGCAATGTCCTGGTCAATCAACAGGCCCTCGCCACCGTGCTCGCCGCCATGAGCGAGCTGGCCGGCAAGGTCGATGCAGCGCCGCCCAGCCTCGATGGCATTTTGGGGCTCAAGGGCGTGCTGGAGCAGCGCGATCTGCCCATGACCGCCGCCGCCGAAGCGGAGTTGAGCGCAGCCATTTTGCAGGGTGTCTCCCAGGCGCTGGTTGATCTGGCGCTGGCGCGACGTCAGGAGGGCGGCAGGATCGCTGCCGTGCTGTTGCAGCGCCTGCAGGAAATCGAAGCCCAGATCGCCCAGGCCGAAACGCATCCCGCCCGCACCCGCGAGGCCATTCTTGCCCGCCTGCGCCAGCAGGTGTCCGCCTTGGCCGACGACATCACGCTGCCCGAGGAACGGCTGGCTCAGGAAGCACTGCTGCTGGCCACCAAGGCCGATATTCGCGAGGAACTCGATCGCTTGGCGGCGCATCTGGGCAGCGCGCGCCAACTGATCGCCGGTGGCGGCGCCGTCGGTCGGCGGCTCGACTTTCTGGCCCAGGAATTCAATCGCGAAGCCAATACGCTATGCAGCAAATCCAATGCGGTGGAACTGACCGCCATCGGCCTTGACCTCAAGGCGTCGATCGATCAACTACGCGAGCAAGTGCAGAACATCGAATAGGAACTGGCCGATGATGGAATTCCAGCGTCGCGGCGTCATGCTGGTGATCGCTTCGCCTTCGGGCGCGGGCAAGTCGTCAATCTCGCGTGCCCTGTTTGGCGCTGATCCCAATATCAGGCTTTCCGTTTCGGCCACCACCCGCGCCCGCCGCACCGACGAAGTCGATGGCAAGCATTATCATTTTGTCGACGTCGCCAAATTCAAGCGCATGCAGGCCGACGGCGAACTGCTCGAATCCGCCGAGGTGCACGGCAATTTCTACGGCACCCCACGCGCCCAGGTTGAACAGCAACTGGCCGCCGGCAACGACATCCTGTTCGATGTCGACTATCAGGGCACGCTGCAGCTCTACCGCAGCGCCCGCAAGGACATGGTGACCGTGTTCATCCTGCCGCCCTCCATCAAGGAACTGCGGGCCCGGCTGGAACGCCGCGCCCAGGATAGCGTGGGCACCATTGAAACGCGCTTGCGCAATGCCCGCATCGAGATGGACCACTTCGAGGAATATGACTACGTCATCGTCAACGAGGATCTCGAGACGTCGACCCAGCGCGTCCGTACCGTCCTTGCGTCGGCGCGGCTGCAGCGCCAGCGCCAGCTGAATTTGCCTAGCTTCGTCAAGGACTTGCAGAGCCAGATCGACTCGATCTGACAGCGTCTTGAATCAATCCGTCAGGTCGGATTGCCAGCCTTGCGCAGCTCGGGCAGGGCACGTGCCATGGCCAGAAACACCGAAATGGGCAGATCTTCTGCCCGTTCGCTGCCGCTGATCCCCGCCGCCGCCAGCAGTCCCTCAACCGGCACGCCGGTAGCCTTCAGGCTCTGCCGCACCATTTTGCGGCGCTGGCCGAAAGCGGCCTTGGTGATCTGTTCAAGATGTTTCACCGCCACGTCCGCATCCACCGGCTTGGGCACCAGATGCACCACGGTAGAGGTCACGTTGGGCGAGGGCACAAAGGCCTCACGGCTGACATTGAACGCCATCCGCGCATCGCTGCGCCAGCCGGCCAGCACGCCCAGCCGTCCATAGGCATCATCGCCGGGCTGGGCACAGATGCGCTCGGCCACTTCGCGCTGAAACATCAGTGTCAGACTTTCAAAGAACGGGGGCCAAGGAGCCTGCGTCAACCAGCCGGTCAGCAGCGGCGTGGCGATATTGTAGGGCAGATTGGCAATGATCCGCGTCGGGCCGTCGGCCAGTGCCTGGTAGTCGATCTCCAGGGCGTCGCCACTGATCACCGTCAATCGGCCCGGATAGGCGTCGGCGATCTGCGCCAGGGCGGGCAGGGCCCGCGCGTCGCGCTCGATGGCGATAACTTCGCGCGCACCCTCGGCCAGCAGAGCCCGGGTCAACCCGCCTGGCCCCGGACCCACCTCGATCACCCGAACGCCGTCCAGCGACCCGCCAACGCGCGCTATGCGGGCCGTCAGGTTCAGATCGAGCAGGAAATTCTGCCCCAGTTCCTTTTTGGCGCGCAGCCCATGCTCGGCGATCACCTCGCGCAGCGGTGGCAGATTGTCGATTTGGCTCATTGGTTCGCCGTCATTGCGTCCGCCATGACGATGGCGGCGAGAAAACTCTTGGGTGAGGCCCGACCGGTGCCGGCCAGATCAAATGCCGTACCATGGTCAGGCGAGGTGCGCACGATCGGCAGCCCCAGCGTCACATTGACCGCCTCCTCGAACGCCACCGTCTTGATCGGGATCAGTGCCTGATCGTGGTACATTGCCACCACCGCGTCATATTGCGCCCAGTGGAGCGGATAAAACAGTGTGTCGGCGGGCAGGGGGCCCGTTACGCCATAGCCCTCGAACTGTAATTGCACCACCGCTGGGCCGACGATCTCGAGGTCCTCGCGGCCGATATTGCCGCCCTCGCCGGCATGCGGATTGAGCCCGGCCACCGCAATCTGCGGATTGGCGATGCCAAACCGCTGCTTGAGATCATGCGCCACGACGCGGACCGTATCCACGATCAACTGCTTGCTCAGCAATCCGGGGACATCGCGGATCGGGACGTGAATGGTCACTGGCACAGCCCGCAAGCCGCCATGCGCCAGCATCATCACCGGCAATTTTGGCCTGCCGCCCTGGGCGCACAGCTCGGCCAGAAACTCGGTATGACCGGGATGCTTGAACCCGGCCTGATAGAGCGCGCCCTTGTGGATCGGTGCCGTCACCAGCGCCCGGCAGCTTCCGCGCAGGGTTGCCGCCACGGCCGCTGTGATCGCCTCGATCACCACATGTCCTGACAGCGGCGTTGTCTGGCCGGGCTGATCAGGCACAATGCCATCGATCGGTGCGACGGGCAGGGCGCTGTCAAATGCTGCCATGGCGCCTTCCGGCCCCACCGGTGCAAACGCAATATCCAGCCCCAGCCGCGCCGCCCGTTCGGCCAGAAACGCGCCATGCCCAAACAGGCAGAATGGTGGCAGGTTGAGTTCAGCACGGCGTGCATAAAGTTGCAGTGCGATGTCGGGGCCAACGCCAGCCGGCTCGCCCATGCTGATGGCCAGCGGCTTGTCCATCTCGGCCCCCATTGGCAGATCAGTGGCAGGCCCGCCTTGGCGGGCCTGTGACCTAGTTGTAGATGATCTTGGCGCGCTTGCGCAGATCGGCCAGATACTGGGTTACCTTGCCGGCCATTGCGCTATTGCCGGCGTCAGCGCGCAGATCGCTCTTGATGAACGTCAGGTCCTCGGCCTGGGTCTTCTCGCAAACGGCCAGCATCGACACGCCGCTCTCGACCACGCGTGGCTTGGTGATGCCGCCCACATTGAGTCCGGCCAGTTCCTTGGCAATCGCCTCAGGCATCTGTGTGGCGTGGCGGCGTCCGACATCGACCACGGCCGCATCGGTGAAGTTCAGTGACAGGTCGACGGCGGCATCGCAGCCGGCAAAACTGCTGCGATATTTGTTGGCCTGACCTGTCCGCGCGCTCGACCCCTGGCCGACAAAAATGATTTCCTTCAGAATGTAGTCAAAGCCCTGATACGCCTCAATCTGATTGGCTGCCTTCTGGTCCAGTTCCAGATCGGAAATCTGCACCTGCGGCATGATGGCCTGTTCGGTCACCGCATTCCAGGCAATGGCCGCCCGCAGGCGATCCTTGAGGGTGTCGCTATTGATGGCTTGCTGCTGCAGCATCTGGCGCAGATTGTCGGAGCTCATCTTGAGATTGCGCGCGATCTGCAGGAAGGCGTCGTCGATCTGCGCATTGGAGACCGTAATGCCCAGCCGCTTGGCCTCACTCAATTGCACAGCTTCGTCGATCAACTGCTCGGTGGCGCCCTTGGTGCCGCCGCGATTGCCCTCCAGGGCAAACAGCTTCACCCGCTGGGAAATCTGCACGTCAGTGATCGGCGTGTCATTGACCGTTACCCGGACGCTCTGCGCAAGGGTCGGCATCGCTGCCGCCATGCTCAGCAGCAGTCCAGCGATCAGGGCGCCAACTGCGCGTCCCCACAAACCATTTGCCATCATCGTCATCTGCCTCGAAATCATGTGCCTGCTTCCCATGCGGTGGGAAACCCGTGCTGTCAATTGCCCGCACAATACGGCCAAAATCCGGTATCTCGCCTACTGGCCGGGCGCAAAGGCCCCGCTATAGCCTAGATTGAGCCCCGCCGGTGCCTTGATGGCAAAAGTTGCGGTGACCGTGGTGTCATTGGCGACGCCATTGGTCCGTGTGCCATCCAGCGCCATCAGCAAATAGCCATCGTCATACTGAACGCCGCCACTCACCTTGTACCATCTATTGGCCTGCAGGTCCCAATAGCTCGCCGCCTTGATCGTCCAGTAGTCGGCAATCGGCACGCCGACGCTGCCACCAATTTCGTGCTGATCATTGACCACGCCAGCGGCCGGGTTGGCGGCCAGATAGTTGTAGTCGACCGAGGCTGAGTAGCCATCCTGCGCAAAGCTGCCGCCAAATCCGCCGCGCGCGATGCTGGGCTCTACCGTATCAATCTGCAGCTTGCCGCCAAGCCGGATACCGGGCTCGAAAGCACCATAGGCTCCCAGCACGGCGTAGGACGCCGTGGCATCGAGCCCGCCACCAACTGCTGTCTGCGCCGGATCGGCCGCCCCAAAGGCATTGGCGCCGGCCAACTGAAACGACTGCCCCGCGATCAGCTCAAGATAGTTGTTGTCGGCGAAGTTGACCTGATAACGGCCACCCAGATTGGCGCGCAGTCCGGTTTCCTGTCGGTCGCTGCCCGAAAAACGATTGTAGCTGAACAGATTGGTGTCATCGAACACAAAGCTCTGCGCATCGTCATTGGTGATACCGACCGCCGTGGTGCTGGACCCACGATAGACCAGTTGCGCGATGGGCTCGACCAGATGCACCGTTCGTCCATCGCTGGCGGCCATCGGGAAACGCACATCCATCGCCGCAATCGGCGTGGCGTTGAACAAAGAAGTCGGCCCCGGACCGATAGCGCTGCTGCCGTCATAATAGGCCATATCGGCGCGCGCACCGACATAGGGCGTGAAGACAAACCCGCCCCCGCCGATATACTGGTTTTGCCAGCCCGCCTGCAGGCTCGCGTGCTGTTTGCTGCCCGCATAGCCAAAGGTGTAGGGGGTGCTGGCCGGTCCCACTGTCGTGGTCGAATCAAGGTCTCGACGCACCCCGAGCAGCTTGCCGCTGACCTCGATGCGACCCAGCCCGGGCGCAAGATCCTCGATATGGTCAAACCGCACCGTTGGCAGCGTTTGGCCTTGTTGACCCTGGCTGGCTTGGGTGACGTCGCCGAGCAGGGTGAAGCGCTGCACCCGGGCGTCGATATAGGTGTTTTCGGTCAAATTGGTCGCGTAGATCTCATTGACCGACGATTTGTCGTCCGTCCGCGTATAGTCCGGCAGATAGGCGGCATCGGTGAATGCCGTGTAGCTCATGCCCACGGTCCAGTCCTCGACCGGTTGGAAGCTGCCGCTGGTCTGCAAGGCCCCGCGCCAGTCGCGCTTGGCTTCGCTGAAGGTAAATGCGCCCTGGTCTCGCTGGTACAGGCCCGATCCCTTGATGCGGAACGAGCCCCCCTCAAACCGTTGCACCCATTCCCCACCCAGCAGCAATCCCTGCCGGCTCATCAGCGTGGGGGTCAGGATCACATCGCTCCAGCGCGTCGAATACACCGTCGAGGTGAAGGCCAGCGTGTGGCCGGTTTTCTCGGTGAAGGAATAGGTCGGTTTGGGCACGCGTGACAGCGCGTCCTCGCTGGTGTCGGGCAGCCAGAGGAATGGCAGCCACGCCACCGGAATGCCCAGAATGGCCAGGCTGGGTTGATCCAGATAGAGCGAGCCATCCTCGGAATTGGAGATCACCCGCTTGGCCTTCATCGACCAGCCGATTCGGCGGCCCTTGGCGTCGATGCATTCGCCACAGGGGGCGTAGGTGGCATTCACCAGCAGGGTTTCCAGCGCCTCATCATAGTCGGTGCTGTCGGCGGTGATCCGCGCGCCGTCATAGGTGGTGATGGTCATGGCCTCCAGAAAGGCCTGCTTCATCCCCCCCGTGACCTCAAGGTCGGTGGTTTCCGTCAGATTGCCGGATGGGTCGCGAATGGTCACGGCCCCGGTGAAGTGCACATTGTCGCTATTGCGGTCATACACCAGATTTTGCCCGGTCAGCGTGTAGCCGCCGCGCTTGAGCACCACATCGCCACTGGCCAGAATGACATTTGAGGCGTTGTCGAATGTTAGCGTATTGGCCTCGATCGCCGAAGGTGAGGCGGGATCAATCGGCGCATTGAAGAAGTCGCTGGGAATCAGGCCCTGTGCGGTCACACCGCCTGTTGCCACGAGCGCCAGCGCCGCGCTGGCACAGGCCAGGCGGAGCGCCGAATTCAACCAATCGCTCCAGCCCACTTTTCTCACGCGCGCCCGTCTTCTTTGTGCAGCAATACCGTCACACCAATGACGATGGCCACAAATGCTGGTCCGACTGCGGCAAACGTAGGATCGAGAACGCCGGTCGACCCAGCGCGGTCGGCCATCTCGGTTATCACGAACACAACGAAACCCAGCACGATCCCATAAAGCACCGCGGGACCATAATTAGATGACCTTCGATAACCCGCGGTAAACGCAAAGGCAATGAACAGTGACCCCGTCAGCACAAGCGGTAGCGCCAGCAATTTGATCAGGCGCATTGTCGCTGCATTGCGGATCAGAGGATCTGCCACCCCGACGCTCAGCAATCCGGCCAGTTCGAAAAATGTCATATCCTCGGTCGAAGCCAGCTTCAGGCTGATTTCACCAGCCGAAGAAGTGGTTGGCAGCCGATAATTATAGACCGTGCGGGCCGGCTCGTGCGCCGTGCGGATCGTGGCGCTCGGCAGCAGCCAGGCGCCATCCTGCAACTGCGCCTCAGGCGCCTCGATGCGATCCTTGTCGGCCCCGTTGAGCCGGAAGATGGTCACATTGCCCAGCAACGCCCCACCCGGCTGCATGCCGGTGGCCATCATCACGTAGTGGAACTCGCCACTCTGCTGTTCCAGCCAGATTTCCCCGCTCGGCGTCTGCATGCTCGCTTGCCCCGGCGGCGTTGGATACAGCCCGCGATTGACGATCGTGCTGACGGTTTCTGCGCCCAGCGCAATCCCCAGGCTGATCACGGCCAGCGCAATGGTTGGCGCGCGAACCACGCGCCAGATCGAGATGCCACTTGATTGAATGACCGTCAGCTCATGCCGCGCCTTGAGGTCCAGAAACCCCAGAATGGCGCCCATCAGCACGGTCACGGGCAGAGTCTTGATGGTCCAGCGCACCGCACTCATGGCCACCATCAACCCAGCCATTGGCAGGCCGTAATTGTCGGCGACGAAGTTGAAGCGCCAGGTGTCCAGCGACTCGGCCAGCATGATGATCCCGTAAAAGATCAGCACCGTGACCCCGATTCGGCTGCCCAGCCGGTTCAAAACGATCCAGTCGATCCGGGTCATGCCGTTATCCCGGGCTGTATGCGGCGTGGTCGGGCCAGCAGCAGCAGGGCCCCCCCGCCAGCGATGATCATGGCCAGCGCACCGGTCGACGGTCCCAATGGACTATAGGCGCTCAGGCCCCGCTCGCCGAAGGCAATCAGCAGCACAACTGCCTCCATCGGCACGTTGAAGCGGGCCCGCCGCCCGCTGGGAAATCCCGACATTGCCAGCACCAGCAGGCAGATGCCGATTACCCGCAGCCCCTCGCCACCGCGATTGCCCAGCGCCGTCAGCAGTCGTGGCGACCACTCGCCACTCTCCAGCGCCGCCAGCACCAGCGTCAGGCTATTGGTTTGGTACAGTTCATCGATCTGCCCGACCGGCTGGGAGAAGCGGTCGACATTGACGTCATAGCGGCCAAAAGTGACCTCGGAAAACCGGCCGTCTGACCCGGTATTCTGCAGTGATCCGTCGCGCAGTTCGAGCACATAATTGTCCCCGTCGGTCGAAACGCGCGCCGATTCGGCGATATAGGTGCGCCGGGTTTCCGGATCACGCCGGTCATCGGCGAAAAACTCCTGGATTTCGCCGTCGCCGGACCTGCCGCCAATCAACATCACCACCCCCGGCGTCACCTGGGTGAACCGTTGCGGCTTGAGCGTGGAACTCACCAGGTCCGCTGCGACACTGGCACTGAGGATGTTCAGCCGGCGATTGGCCTCGGGTTCGATGAAGTGCGTTAGCAGCAATACCCCCGCAACCCCGGCACTGGCCACGATACCGGTGGCGCTCCACAGCGAGCGGAGGCCGCCACTGCTATGAATGATATGCAGTTCCCGATTGGCTTGCAGCGCCTGCAAGGCGCGCACCAGACCAATGCCAACACACACATAGAAGAAGGAAATGGCCAATGGCGGCAGTGTCAGCAGGCCCTGCAGCGCCAGCGTGGCGACGCCCTGGCCCTTGACCGCGACAACGTCGAACGAGCGCAGACAGTTGACCAGCCAGAGCAGGAAACACACCACCCCGAACAGAATCACCGCATCGGTGACGAACAGGCGTGCCAGATAAGCCGTCAGTCGCTTCATACTGTCTGACTAGCGTCCCCAGGTGCCGCAATTGTGTCTCGTCGAGTGCGCATAGTCTGGTGCAGTTCGCCGGGGCAGACAAGCGCTCAAACGGGCCTGCTCCGATTTGATTGCCGCCCTGTTGCGGGATTGACGCGCGGTCCAAACATCTCAATGTTGGCCAGTCATTATTTTGCGCCCTGCGCTTCCTCGCCCACCAAGGCTTTCCATGTCCCAGTCTCTCGAAATCCGCACCGCCGCCCAGTTGGGCGCGTCTGCACCGCTGACCGTTATCTATGCCGCCGATGGCGCAGCACCCACTGGCGCAGCGGCTGCCATCTGGGCGGCCACCGGCCTGGACTGGACGCAAGCGGTGGCGGCCGGCGCCTTTACCGGTCGGCAGGGTCAGGCCTTGGATATCATTGGCCAAAAGGGTGCCCGCCTGCTGGTGCTGGGCAGCGGCAAGCCCGAAACCAATGCGCCACTCAATGGCTGGACCGATCGGGGTGGCTCGCTGCTCGCCAAGATCGCCGCCACGCGACTTGAGTCTGTCGCCATCGTGATCGACGAGCCTGACGCCACGCCTGCCGCGATTGGCGAACTGGCCGCCGGCCTGCGCCTGCGCCACTATCGCTTCGACAAATACAAGTCCGTCCGCCCCGAAGATGCGCCCGGCAATCTCTCCATTACCCTGCATGTTGCCGACCCGGCGGCAGCCGATCTGGCGATTGCCGAGCGCGACGCGGTCGTGACCGGCACGCTGCTGGCGCGCGATCTGGTCAATGAGCCGGCCAATGTGCTCGGCCCCGTGGAATTTGCTGCCCGCGCCGCCGAACTGAGTGCGCTGGGCGTTGAGGTCGAAATTCTTGAGCCCGAAGCACTCGAGCAGCTCGGCATGGGCGCGCTGCTCTGCGTCGCCCGCGGCTCCGACCGCCCGGCGCGCCTGGTTGTCATGCATTGGAAGGGCGGCAAACCCGATGCTGCGCCGCTCGCCTTTGTCGGCAAGGGCGTGGTGTTTGACACGGGTGGCATTTCCATCAAGCCGGCCGGCTCCATGGAAGACATGAAGGGCGATATGGGTGGCGCTGCCGCTGTCACCGGCCTGCTATGCGCTCTGGCCACCCGCAAGGCGCCGGTCAATGTGGTGGGCGTCATCGGTCTGGTGGAAAACATGCCCTCGGGCACGGCGGTGCGCCCGGGCGATATCGTGACCGCCATGAGCGGCACCACCATCGAGGTGATCAACACCGACGCTGAAGGCCGCCTCGTGCTGGCCGATGCGCTCTGGTACACGCAGGATCGGTTCAAGCCGAAATTCATGATCAATCTGGCGACGCTGACCGGCGCCATCATCGTGGCCCTCGGGCACGAATATGCCGGTCTGTTTTCCAACGATGAGCAGCTTGCCGGCCAACTGCTCACGGCGGGCCAAACCGCCAACGAAAAGCTGTGGCGCATGCCGTTGAACGCCGCCTATGACAAAATGATCGAATCCAAGTTCGCCGATATTCGCAATTCGGTCGGTCGCCCCGCCGGTTCGATCACCGCAGCCCAGTTCCTGCAGCGCTTCGTCAATGATGTGCCCTGGGCCCATCTCGATATCGCCGGCACCGCCTTTGGCGTCAAAGCCAGCGAAGTCAACGCCTCCTGGGCGCCAGGCTTTGGTGTGGCCCTGCTTGATCGGCTGGTGCGCGACTGTTACGAGCGCTAAACTGTGCCAGGATCCGGTCAGGGCGAGGCGAAAATGGTGAGTTTCGAGAACCGGAGCGGAGCGTATGTTGGAGTACGTCAGCACCGGAAACGCAGAAACTCGCCCTTTGGCCGGAAGGTCGGTGCACTTGATGACTGATGTGCTGTTTTATCATCTCGAAGCCCGCCCGCTCGAAGCCGTCCTGCCGCAATTGCTGGAAAAGACCCTCGAGCGCGGCTGGCGAGCGATTATCGAAGTCGGCTCGACCGAGCGGGCCGAGGCGCTCGACGCTGAGCTGTGGACCTATCGCGACGACAGCTTTCTCGCGCACGGTCTGGCCGGTTCGCCGACCGATGCGCATCAGCCCATCCTGCTCACCACCGCCACCGACAATCCCAATGGGGCTGCCTGCCGCTTTTTCGTTGATCGCGCCGTACCGCAATCGATCGAGGGCTATGAGCGATTGGTCTATTTGTTTTCCGGTCACGACCCCGATGCCTTGGCCGAAGCCCGGCTGGCCTGGCGGGCCCTCAAGGATAGCGGCCAACTGACCTATTGGCAGCAGGAGGCCAATGGCCGCTGGACCAAGAAAGCATGACGCCAGACCTCGCCACACCCAGTCGCCACCAACTGCACGAAGACATTCTCGCCATGCTGATCGGCACCATGCTGGTCTCGCTCGGCATCGTGTTTTACGCTCAGGTCACCCTGACCACCGGCAGCACGGCCGGTCTGGCGCTGCTGCTGCACTATGGCACAGCCATCCCCTTCGGTTGGCTGTTCTTTGCCATCAACCTGCCATTCTACGTGCTCGCGGTGCTGCGCATGGGCTGGCCCTTTACCATCAAGACCTTTGCCTGCGTCGGGCTGGTCTCGTTCTTTACCGGCCATATTCCCGATTGGCTCGACATAGCCTCGGTTGACCCGCTGTTTGCCGGCCTGGTGGGCGGCGGGCTGATGGGGATCGGCATGCTCTTGCTGTTCCGGCACAAGGCCAGTGTCGGCGGCATCAACATCCTCGCCTTGTATCTGCAGGACAATTTCGGCATTCGCGCCGGCTATTTTCAGCTCGGCATCGACGCCCTTATCCTGGTGGCGGCCTTCTTCATACTGCCGCTGGACCGGGTCATCTACTCGGTGCTGGGCGCGCTGGTGCTCAACATCATTATCGGCTTCAATCACAAGCCGGGCCGCTATGTCGGCTTCAGTTAGGCGCCACCGCAGCATCACTCCAGTGCCCCACCAGGTCCTGCCGCGGACCATCGCTGTCCACGCGCTCGGCCGTCACCTCTTCGGTCTCTGACGCCGCCGCCAGCGGCAGGATGTCGTTGACATAGAGCGCATGCATGTCCGCGGCCATCTCGTAGCAGTAGATAACCGCGCTCTGGCTGGGGCTGTAAAAGGCATTGGGCTCGCCGCACTGCTTGGCGATGAAGCTCACCGGTCCCGGCAGCACATAGCTCTCGGTGATCAGCGCCGCCGCACGTTCCAGCACCTGCCGACCCTTGAGCGCCTCGGCAAAGCCTTCATAATCGCCGGCGTCCTCATAGCTCACGGTGATCTCGGCGCCGGGCGCTTCAACCACCATATGGGGCTCGAGCAGCGTCGCCCAGGCCGAGGCCGCCTGCTCAAAGGTATAGCCGCAGGCCTCGCGCCGATCCGCATCGAGATCATAGGCCTCAGCGGTCTCGGAGAAAGCATCCGGATCCTTGCCCACCATCATGCACACCATGGCATAGGCGCGCTGGATATCCAGGCTATGGTCGGAATAATAGGAGAACGCGTCGACGCCCTCGCCGGTGGATTTGACGGCGTTGAAATACCAGCCATCGGCGCTGTCGATCAGCGCATTGTAGCTGTCGTCATCGCTGCTATCCAGCAGCAGCATGATCGTAGCTAGAGCGTCGGCAGCGTCTTCTTCCTTGCCCAGCACTGGCAGGCCGAGTTCGCCGATCAGCAGATGGCCGATCTCGTGATACATCGTGAACACGGCGTCATGCATGGCAAAATCCATTGCCTCTGCAGTCTGCGTTTCATCGAGATCTTGCGCCTGCACCGGCAGGCTCAACAAGGCGCCTATGGCAGTCGCGATCAACAATGCAGTCGGCGTCGTCATCTTGGGGTCCCCCGCGCCAGCATGGCGGCCGAGGCGTGATATCAGTACTGGGGTGATTTGTCTGGGCCGATGTCTGTCGGTTGAACCCGGGGCAGGGGCGCGCCAGCCTATTTGTGGCCAGGTTCCCAGCCGGGCGGGGCCAGCTCAAAGCCGGAGAACACAAAGCCTGGCGCCACGGTGCAGCCCACCAGCGTCCAGTCCCCCGTGCTCTTGGCCGACTGCCAGGCGGCCTTCGGCACCACCAGTTGCGGCCGCTGTCCGGTTTCCAGATCCGGACCCAGGATGAACGACTCGACCGTGGTGCCGTCCGAAACCTGCAGCCCGAGCGGGGCGCCGGTATAGAAATGCCAGACTTCGACCGCATCCACCCGATGCCAGGCCGAAATGTCGCCGCGTTCCAGCAGATAGTAGATCGCCGTCGAGCGCGACCGACCATCCGCCTTCGCCGCGTCCTCGAATGTCTGCGCATACCAGCCGCCCTCGGGATGGCGCCGCAGGCCGAGCGTGAAGATCACATCCTTGGCGGTCAGTCGGTTCATGCCTGCTCTACGCCTTCCA
>NZ_JAUYGL010000098.1 GCF_030689745.1 Devosia sp. | reverse complement strand
TTGACGAAACAAAAAACTGCTTCGAGCATTCCTTGCGCAAGATACCGGGCAAAAGCGATCTGGCCGGGGCGTTGCGTTATGCCCTGACCCGGTGGGACGTATGCTTATGACGGCAGATGCGAGATCAGCAACAATGCCGCAAAACGTGCCATCCGGCCTTTGGCCACCGGCCATTTACAGTCTCATCAAGACAGCAAAGATGCAGGGCCTTGATCCGCGCAAATACCTCAGCATCGTCCTTGAGCGCATTGCAGATCATCCGATCAACAAGATCGACGACCTGCTTGCCTGGAATATAGACCTCCAAGCCTGATTACATCTCCGAAAGGGTATCGCTATCCCTGTCAAGGTAGCCGTGAATGGACGGTTACTTTCCCGCAACGATCGAGCTTCGAGAATCGACGCCAACGCTTGGCCAAGCCTTCACACGGCCCTGCTTTCTTGAAGCGTCTTCTTGAACAGTTCGAAGGCCGTCGTGCCCTGCCGATCGGGGTAATAGAGGTAGTAGCCGGCGAACGGCTCGCACCAGGGCTCCAGCAGGCGGATGAGACGGCCATCGGCAATCGGCGCCGCCACCAGATCCTCCAGGATATAGAGGATGCCGAAACCCTCGATGGCGGCGGCCACCAGCAGATCGCCGTCATTGAAGACCGGCCCGCGGCCTGGCGTAACTGTAACTGCACGGCCGTTGCGTTCGAACGACCAGGGAGACAGGTTGCCGTGCGCGTCGCCATAGGCGATACAGCGATGCGCCGTGAGGTCAGCGGGCTCTGTTGGCGCGGGATGGTCGCTCAGATAGCCGGGAGCGGCCACCACCGCGACGCGAAGCTGGGGCCCGACCGCCAGCGCGATCATGTCCTTCTCCAATCGCTCGCCGAGCCGGATGCCCGCATCGTAGCGGCCCGCCACGACGTCGGTCATTCCATTCTCCACGCACACTTCCACCTCGATGCCGGGGTGGCGGCGTATGAAGGACGAGAGCATCGGCCACAGCAGTGTGTCTGCGGCGTGTTTGCCGGTCGTAATACGCACGGTGCCGATCGCTGCCCCGCGTGCCTGGGACAGCGCCTCGATCTCGTCGTTCAACCCGGCCAGTGCCGGCGACAGGGTGGCGAGCAGGCGCTCGCCGGCCGCGGTTGGGGCGACGCTGCGGGTCGTGCGGGAGAGCAGGCGAAAACCGAGCTGGCCCTCCAGCCGCTTCATGGTCTGGCTCAACGCCGACTGCGTGACGCCGAGCCGCCTTGCGGCTCGCGTGAAGCTGCGGTCGGCGGCAATCGCCGCGAAGACGGCGAGGTCGCCGAGCTGATCCGGACGCATTGATGATCCCTGCTACTGGGGCCTATTACTAATTGGGCCATTGTTTTGATCAATTAGCAAGTCTAACTAATCGAGAATAGCGAAGGAAGCGAGGAACAGGCGATGAGCAAGATTTGGTTGGTGACAGGCGCAAGCCGGGGACTTGGACGCGAGATCGCGCGCGCGGCGCTTGATGCGGGCGAAACGGTCGTGGCAACAGCGCGGTCCGCCGACGCGGTGCGCGATGCCTTCGGGGGCGAACACGACCGCCTGCATGCCCTCGCGCTCGATATCACCGACGCCGAAGCCGCGAACGCGGTCACCGCCGAGGCCACCGAGCGGTTCGGTGGGATCGACGTGCTGGTCAACAATGCCGGCTATGCCGAACTGGGGTTCTTCGAGACCTTCACGGATGCCGCTGTGCGGCGCCAGTTCGAGGTCAACCTGTTCGGCACGATGAACGTCGCGCGCGCGGTCGCCCCCCACATGCGTCAGCGTCGCTCAGGCCTCATCGTCACCATCTCGTCGGTCAGCGGGCTGGTCTCCAACGGCGGGGGGGCGGTCTACTCGGCGTCGAAGTTCGCAGTCGAGGGATGGATGGAAGGTTTTGCGCAGGAACTGGCACCGCTGGGCGTCCGTTCGCTTCTGGTCGAGCCGGGGATGCTGCGCACCGACTTCATGGACGGCAAGTCCGCGCGCTTCGGCAGCATCGACATTCCAGACTATGCCGAGGCGATCGCGCAGTATCGCGCGTTCGTGGACGGGGCCAATGGCAACCAGCCGGGCGACCCGAAGCTGCTCGCCGTGCGGATCGTGGCGCTCGCTTCGCAGGACGAGGCACCATCGAGGCTCATCTTCGGAGATGACGCCCGACAGTGGGCCAGCGCGAAAATCGACCAATTGCGGCAGGAGATCGCCCAGTCCGCTGATCGCGGCTGAAACGACATACCAAGGTGCCGGTAACGGAGATGATTGCTTGGCCCCAGCCGCTCGGGCGCTTCCCAAAACCGAACCTCCAACGGGGCGGACGAGGTCAGACCGAAAAGAATCTGTTCTGGATTGCCCCCTCTCGCTCTCTAAATCCGATCTTCCGCTCTCATCTGCAAGGTAGCCGTGACACGACGCTTACCCAAAAAGTTAAATCCGGCAGTCTGCTATAGCGGGAACATCGCGTTGCGGGTGGATCCGGGCATTCATCGCAAGGCTTCCATCCTGGCCGGGGCCTCTGGCATGAGCATCAGCAAATGGATTGAGCACCAGATCGAACGGGCGTGAATGGCCTTTTCGGGGATTTTACAGGTGTCAGACAGAGGATTGTCTCTCTGATCAACCGGCAGAATTCTGCCGGTTGTCACTCTTTCCCCGATCAGGAAGAGTGTCGTTTATCGGCAGCAATCAGGGCGGCAAAATCAAATGTCGCCTTGCATTCACGCTGCCACATTCTGTTGGCTTCGTCCCAGGTTGCGTGAATCGTCAGCTTGTCGATGATCTGCCGGAGGGGCGTGACGGCTTCCGGATCCCGCGACCAGACCCGCAATTTGGCCAGCAGCTTGTTGTGACGCGCAATGATGCGATCCAGGCTTTTCGGGATCGATGTTTCGGCCAGTTCGCGCTGGTAACGTGAAATATCAAGTTTGGTTCGATGGATTTGTTCCGACTTGTCGTCAAAGAATGCCCGGATCTCGTGAGATCGGGCATCCGGCCCAAGCGCCTCGATGACCTTGTTGACGCTGGCGCGCAGGGTTTCCAGTTCCTGTTTTGATCGGTCGATTTCCCGCTCAAGCCTTGTGCGGGCCTTTCCCATCTGTGCGCTGTCGAAATGGGAAAGGATCATGTCCTGGTCAAGCGTGCTGATCGCTTTGATGACCAGTATGATGATCTGGTCATAATTCAGGCTGCGGTTATGACAGCCTTTGGTCGGGCAGGAATAATGCCGGGCATAGGTCGCGACGATCTTGTGGCCGTGTTCGCCGCAATAGAGTTTACCGCCAAACACCGCATTGGCCCGTTTGGTGGTGATTGCCTGATTGCGCCGCCATTCCTTTGAGCGCCGGATTGAAATATCGCGTTTTTCCTCATCGGTCATGACCTTCGGGGTGAGCTTGCGCTGGAGATGCTTGCTGGAACGCACATCAAGGGCCCGCTGCACTCTTGCAAACATTCCTTCATCGACAATGGCAAGCTCCGGGATCGGGACGCTGATCCATTCACTTTCCGGGCGCAGGACCGGCAAACGCTTGCCGTTTTCCGGGTGCTTGCGATAGTGCATTTTATTGAAGGTGATGACGCCGTTATAAAGCGTTTGACGCAGCATCCCTGTTTGCCGGACGAACGAGCCCACAAGGGTCGTGGGAGCCCATTTGCTGCCGTTTGGGGACTCAATACCGCGCCGGTTCAGATCATCGCAGATATGCTTCAATTTTTGGCCCGAGGCATATGTCTCGAAAATTTCCCGGATGATGATGGCCTGTTCCGGATTGATGGTCCGTTTGCCGCGTATCGGTTCGCCGAACTCGTCAAGCGCATGGACCAGATCATAACCATAAAGCTTGCCACCCGGCACGCCGCCACGCAGCACGGCGGCAATCACACCCCTATGGGTTTTGTCGGACAGATCCTTGAGATAAAGCGCGTTCATCGTGCTTTTAAGCCCGATATGCAGTTCGTTGATCAATCCTTCGCTGATGGTCTCGACCGGCAGGCCGAGGAAGATCATTTTTTTGAAGAAATTGGCGGTGTCTGCCTGATCCCGGCTGATCCGGCTCAAATCTTCGGAAATGACAATATCAAACCGGCCATTAAGGGCACCGATGAGCAGGGCGTTGACACCGGGGCGGTTCTCGATATGGGCACCAGACAGGGCCTCGTCCCGATAGATTTCGGCAATCTCATATCCCTTGAAGCGGCAGAATTCCTGACAGCGGCGGATCTGATCTTCGGTGCTTGTGCCCTGTTTGTCGGTTGAGTGACGGGCGTAAATTCCAGCTCTCAAGGAAGGCCTCGTTAAAATTATGTAAATCTTATCAAGTGGGTTATCGAAAATTATTGGAATTATTGAACTTTGCTCGTGCTCATCAGAATGCAGGGTTTCCTATAGAGCGATTTGGATCACTGATCCGAGATTTTCCAATCGTTTGACAGGCAGGAATCCTTTGAGAACTGAAATTGCAACTTCAAGATGTCGCTGTTTGCAGCTTTATTCTGATTACCCGACGCTGTATCCCATGCGCAAGGGTAAAAAAATGTGTTCTTATAAGAACGGAAAATCTCAAAAGTTCAATTTTTACAAATGATTGCATGAAAGCGCACGAGATTGCACGAGATTGCAAAAGATTGCATGAGAGTGCATAAGATGGCACAACTTTACCCTGTCGTCTCTTGGGGCAGGATAGGTTTGGTAGGCCCACCAAACAGCCCAAACGGGCTTCCTGCTTATTCGCATGGCAAGCCATGCTCAACAAAATACCCAGATGGTGGAAAATGGACATCAGGAACTGATGGGAGGGCAATGGTTGATAGTGCGACAGTAAACAAAGAGCTACAACTCTCCATTGACCATGTTTCTGGACTTTTTCGGACCGTTGTAGGTTCAGGTTTAGGATGTACCGGTAGCTCATGCTGCCGGAAAATTTATGCCCGATCCGCAAGAGCATAGACAGATCGGAACGATAATAACAGCGCGGCAAGGCATTAGGGTTATATGTGAATGGCAATCAAGAAAACTGAATTGTACTCGTCTTTGTGGGCGAGCTGTAATGAGTTGCGCGGGGGCATGGATGCCTCGCAGTATAAGAATTACATCCTCACCCTGCTTTTCGTAAAATACGTTTCGGACAAATACGCCAAGCAAAAATACGGCGCTATCGTCGTGCCCGCAGGAGGCTCCTTCGCCGATATGGTTGCCCTGAAGGGGCAAAAAGACATCGGCGACAAAATGAATACGATCATTGGCGAGCTTGCGCGGGCCAATGAGATGGCCTGGCTGTCCAACGCGGACAACGACTTCAATCATGAAGATCGGCTTGGCAAAGGCAAAGCCATGGTCGACACGTTAACCAAGCTTGTCGGTATCTTTGAGAACCTCGACCTCGGGAAAAATCGCGCCGATGGGGATGATCTGCTCGGCGATGCCTATGAATATCTGATGCGCCACTTCGCAACAGAATCGGGCAAGAGCAAAGGCCAGTTCTACACCCCTGCCGAAGTGTCGCGCATTCTTTCGAAGGTCTTGGGCATCAACGCTAATACTAGCCAGGACGAGACTGTATACGACCCGACTTGCGGTTCCGGATCGCTGCTCCTCAAGGTCAATGACGAAGCGCCGAATGGCCTTTCTCTTTATGGTCAAGAAAAAGAACAGGCCACGGCAGCCTTGGCCAAAATGAACATGGTCCTGCATAACAGCCCATCGGCCGAAATCTGGCAAGACGATACGCTGTCCGCACCCCACTGGAAGGACAAAGAAGGCAAGCTGCGCACCTTCGATTTTGCCGTCGCCAACCCGCCATTCTCGCTCAAGTCATGGAGCAACGGCTTTACGCCATCCAATGACGAGTTCGGGCGCTTCGAATACGGCGAGCCGCCCGAGAAAAATGGCGACTACGCCTTTCTGCTGCACATCATCAAATCGCTGAAAAGCACCGGCAAGGGCGCAGTGATTTTGCCGCATGGCGTTTTGTTCCGTGGCAATGCCGAGGCTGATATCCGCCGCAACCTCATTCGCCAAGGCTATATCAAGGGCATCATCGGATTGCCTGCCAACCTCTTTTACGGCACCGGCATCCCCGCCTGCATCATCGTGATTGATAAGAACACGGCAGGGCCAGAGCGTCCCATCTTTATGATCAACGCCAGCAAGGGCTTCATCAAAGACGGGAACAAGAACCGTCTGCGTGCGCAGGACATTCACAAAATCGTAGACGTCTTCAACCGTCAGCTCGTGGTGGATCGGTATTCGCGCCTCGTTCCCTATGACGAGATCGCCAAAAAGAACGACTTTAACCTCAACATCCCCCGCTACATCGATGCCAGTGAACCCGAGGACATTCACGATCTGGACGCGCATTTGAATGGCGGCATTCCGGATCGGGATATTGAAGCCCTGAAAGCCTATTGGGATGTCTTCCCATCACTGCGCAAAACGCTGTTCGCCGATGGCGCACGCCCCGGTTACGCCAAGGCTATGGTGGAATCGCGCGCTGTAAAGGCAACGATCCTCGGCCATAACGAATTCGATGCTTTCAAGAATTCGTCCCTAAGACGCTTCCAGGATTGGAAAGCAAAGCACGAGGGGCGACTGGCCGGGATCAAGGTCGGCGATAAGCCCAAAGAGCTGATTTTCGACATTTCTGAAGACTTGCTGACGCAGTTCGACGGCGCGCCGTTGCTCAGCAAATACGACATCTATCAAATCCTGATGACCTATTGGGATGAGATTATGCAGGACGACGTGCACATGATCGTTCAGGATGATTGGAAGGTTGCCAAGACCGTCCGCCTTCTGGTGCCGATCAAGGACAAGAACGGCAAGCCCAAATACACCGAAGAGCATGATTTCGAATTCGGCTCGGCCCAAGCCAAGAAGCGCTATCGCAGCGATATCGTCCCGCCATCTCTGGTGATCGCGAAATATTTCGCGGACAAGCAAGCAGCGCTCGATGCCCTTCAGGCCAAGCACGATAGCGCTGTGCAAGAGCTGGAGAGTTTCATCGAGGAAAACACCGGCGAAGACGGCCTGATCGAAAACGCCAAGAACGACAAAGGCGCTATCAAGCAAAAGGGCGTGAAGGACCGGATCAAGGAAACCAATGATGCCGACGAGCTGGCAGCACTGAAAAAATGCCTCGCGCTGATCACCAGCGAGGAATCGGCCAAGAAGGCGGTGAACGCTGCAAAGCTGAAGCTCGACGAGCTGGTTTTCAAGAAAATCCCGACTCTCTCAGAGGACGAGCTGAAGGCCATCGTGGTACACGACAAATGGTTCGGAACGGTCGAGGCACGGATCGGCGAAGAGATCGAGCGCGTCACCCAGCAATTGGCCAATCGCGTCAAAACGCTGGAGGAGCGTTATGCCGAAACTCTGCCCGGTTTGAACAAGGACGTTCAGAAATACGCAAGCCTTGTTGAAGACCACCTCAAGAAGATGGGGCTGGCATGGTAAAGCCTGGATATAAACAGACCGAAGTCGGCGAAATCCCGGAAGATTGGGACGTAAAGAAACTCGGAGATTTGGGGTCAGTTGTTCGTGGCGGCTCCCCGAGGCCAGCCGGTGATCCGAGGTTTTTTGATGGCAACTTTATTCCATGGCTGACCGTGGCATCGTTAACGAACGTGCCGAAAAGCCAGATCGAAATTGTGCTCACTGACACACACCTGACTGAAGAAGGTTCTAAACGAAGCCGAACCTTGGAAAAAGGGACGCTCATCATTTCGAATAGTGGCGCGACGTTGGGTGTAGCGAAAATACTTGGTATGCGATGCTGCGCAAACGACGGAATTGCTGCAATAATCAATCAAAAATCTGGTAACAAAAGATACATTGCGCAGTTTATCAACACAAAGACAAAGTATTTGCATGATGTTGTGGCATCAGGCAATGGTCAGCCAAATTTAAATACTTCCCTAATCCGAGAGATATTTATTTCTTTTCCGGATCAAGAAGAGCAGAACCGTATTGCAGACGCCCTGTCAGACGTGGATGCGCTGATCGCTTCGCTGGAAAGGTTAATCGAGAAGAAGCGCGACATCAAAACCGCGACGATGCAGCAACTCCTCACCGGCAAAAAACGCCTACCGGGTTTTGGCGACGGTAAAGGCACGAAACAAAGCGAACTCGGCGAAATTCCAGAAGATTGGGACATCCGAAAGTATGGCGATACGTTTTCCTTTTTGTCGACGGCAAATAACTCTCGTGCAGACCTCTCCGAAGATGGGGACGTAGAATACATCCACTACGGAGACATTCATACAAAGCTTCATTTCAACCTCGATTTGGAACGACAAACACTTCCGAAGATTGACCGCGACAAACTGCGAAATCCTGCCTTTGTTGCTGACGGCGATATCGTGATGGCTGATGCGTCAGAGGACTATGAAGGTATTGGTAAGAGCATTGAAATCTCAAACGTCGGCACGAGACGGGTCGTTTCCGGGCTCCACACGTTTCTGCTGAGAGATACGGAGAGGCGCTACGCTAATGGTTTTCGCGGCTATCTTCATTCAATTCCGGCTATCAAGCGCGCATATGATACGCTTGCCACGGGCCTTAAGGTTTACGGTCTTTCTAAGAACAGCCTGAAAAGCGTGAGCATTCCGGTCCCGCCATTTGATGAACAGGTCGAGATCGTGAAAGTGATCTCATGCATGGACGACGAGCTTCACGTTCTTGAGGAAAAGCTCAACAAAGCCAAGGCTATAAAGCAGGGCATGATGCAGGAATTGCTGACGGGGAGGACGCGCCTCGTATGACGATCACCCGCAGCTATTACCGGATCATGCTAGGGCGCAAAAGCGTCCACGCCAAGGAATGCCATGAGGGGCAGTTCATCGGCGGTGACTGGGGTATGGATTTTGACCTGAGCAGCACGTTGCCCGAAAACTGGCGCGACTTTAACAAGATGTACAATTCGGTCTTTCTGGAGCGTAATCCCGGCAAGAGCAAGGTGGCTGCCGGTCTGGCCTGCGGCATGCTCCACACCATCTGCAAGGGCATCAAGATCGGTGATTTTGTCCTTTGTCCGACTGGCACCGGAACCTATTGGGCGGGTGAGGTCGTTGGAGATTACACGTATGTGCCGGGTGCGATTTTGCCCCACCGCCGTCAGGTGCGTTGGTATCCGAAGACCATAGACCGCAGCGAACTTAGCCAGGCCTTGGTGAATTCCGCAGGCTCCATCGGCACCGTCAGCAATATCTCTAAGCATGGGGCGGAGATCGAAAGCCTGCTTGCCGGTAATGCCCCGCCAACGTTGATTTCAACGGATGAGCTGGTTGAAGACCCGTCCGTCTTTGCACTCGAAAAGCATCTCGAAGATTTCCTCGTACAAAACTGGGCGCAGACAGAGCTGGGCAAACGCTTTGACCTCGTTGAGGACGAGGGTGAAGTCGTCGGCCAGCAATATCCAACCGACACAGGCAACATCGATATTCTGGCGATCAGCAAGGACAAGACCGAATATCTGGTTGTCGAACTAAAGAAGGGCCGTGCCAGCGATGCCGTGGTCGGCCAGATTCAGCGTTATATGGGCTATGTTCTGGATGACATAGCAGAACCAAACCAAGGCGTGCGCGGGGCCATTATTGCCCTGGAAGATGATTTGCGTCTGCGCCGGGCGCTACGCGTGACCAGTAATATTGAATTTTACCGTTATTCGGTGAGCTTTAAGTTATTTAAGAGTTAGGGGGAGCTATGAGCGATGTTGGACAGGTGGAGCGCGCGACGCAGAACAGAGTTGTCAAACTGTTCCGCGATCAATTGGGATATCGCTATCTCGGCAATTGGATAGATCGCCCTGACAACAGCAACATCGAGAAGGACATTCTGGGTGGTTGGCTGCGCAGTCGAGGCGTCAGCGATGTTCTGATTACCCGCGTGTTTCGCGAACTGCAAAATGCCGCTGCCCTTGGTGATGGCCGCCACCTCTATGACGCGAATAAGGACGTTTACCGCCTTCTGCGCTACGGCGTGAAAGTCAAGGAAGGCGCGGGTGAGCAAAATCAGACGGTCTACTTGATCGACTGGAAAAACCCCGAAAACAACGACTTTGCCATCGCTGAAGAGGTATTGGTCAGCGGCGCGAACAAAAAGCGCCCGGACGTTGTTCTATACGTAAACGGCATTGCGCTGGGTGTGGTTGAACTTAAGCGCTCCAGCGTTTCCGTGGCCGAAGGCATACGCCAGAACCTCGATAATCAGAAAAAGGCCTTCATCCGCAATTTCTTCACGACCATGCAGCTCACCATGGCCGGCAACGACACCGAGGGGCTGCGTTACGGCACCGTCGAAACCACCGAGAAACACTATTACCAGTGGAAGGAGGAAGGCGAGAACTCCTACGGCTACATGCTGGATTTTCATCTCAGCCGCCTATGCCATAAAAAGCGCTTCCTGGAGATCATTCACAACTTCATCGTTTTCGACTCCGGCACCAAGAAAACCTGCCGTCATAACCAGTATTTCGGTGTGTTAGCAGCGCATGATCATGTACGGGCTCGCAAGAGCGGCATTATCTGGCATACCCAAGGCTCGGGCAAAAGCCTGACTATGGTCTGGCTGGCCAAATGGATACGTGAAAATGTGAAGTATTCCCGCGTTCTTGTCATCACCGATAGAACCGAGCTGGACGAGCAGATTGAGGGTGTATTTTCCGGCGTAGACGAGAAGATTTACCGTACGAAGAACGGCGAAGACCTCATTGCCACACTGAATAATTCGACGGAATGGCTGGTCTGCTCTCTGATCCATAAATTTGGCAGGCAGGGCGAAGACGAAGACAACCAGGCTACCGAAGACTTCATCAAGGAGTTGAAGGCCAGCCTGCCAGCGGGCTTCAAGGCGAAGGGCGAGATCTTCGTCTTTGTCGATGAATGTCACCGAACCCAGTCCGGGAAGTTGCACGATGCCATGCGGCTGATCCTGCCGAATGCAACCTTTATCGGCTTCACCGGCACGCCACTCCTCAAAGCGGACAAGAAGAAGAGCATCGAGGTTTTCGGCAGCTTCATCCATACCTATAAATTCGATGAGGCCGTTGAGGACGGCGTGGTGCTCGATCTTCGGTACGAAGCCCGAGACATCGACCAATACGTTTCCTCTCAGGAAAAGATCGACAAGTGGTTCGATGCGAAGACCAAAGGCCTATCGGACATGGCCCGCGCTCAGCTCAAGCTGAAATGGGGCACATTGAAGAAAGTCCTATCCAGCCAGGACCGGCAGGAACAGATCGTCAACGACGTTTTGATGGACATGGAAACCAAGCCGCGCCTGATGGATGGACGCGGCAATGCCATGCTTGTTTGCAGCAGCATCTATCAGGCGTGCAAGGTCTACGATCTCTTCTCGAAAACCGACTTGGCAGGAAAATGCGCGATCATCACCAGCTATCAGCCGTCACCCGCTGACATTAAGGGCCAGGACAGTGGTGCAGGCCTTACCGAAAAGCTCAATCAGTATGCGATCTATCGCCGGATGCTTGCCGAGTATTTCGAGAAGCCGGAAGACGAAGCCATGTACATGGCCGAGGAATTCGAAAAGCAGGTGAAAAGAAAGTTCATCAAAGAGCCGGGGCAAATGCGCCTGCTCATTGTGGTGGATAAGCTACTCACCGGCTTTGATGCGCCTTCCGCAACATATCTCTATATCGACAAGGAAATGCGCGACCATGGGCTATTCCAAGCTATTTGTCGCGTTAATCGGCTGGACGATGACGATAAAGAGTATGGCTATATCGTCGATTACAAAGACCTGTTCCACCGCCTAGAGGGCGCGATCAGTGACTACACCAGCGGCGCATTCGATGGATATGACGAGGCCGACGTCAAAGGCCTTCTTGGTGATCGCCTGGAAAAGGGCCGCGAGCGGTTGGAAGAGGCGAGGGAAACCCTCAAGGCGATCTGTGAGCCTGTCCTCGAACCAAGAGGACAAAACGAATATCGCCATTACTTTTGCGGTGATCCGGCATCTCCGGGGCAGCTTCAAGATTTTGAGGCCCGCCGGATTGCATTGTATAAGGCGGTAGCCAGCCTGCTCCGCGCTTATGCCAACCTCGCAAATGAACTTGAAGATGCAGGATACACTGCGGCAGAAGCAGCGCAAATTAAACAGGAGGTCGAACACTTCAGTAAGGTGAGGGAAGAAATCAAGCTGGCGAGTGGCGATTACATCGACATGAAGCTTTATGAGCCAGCGATGCGGCACCTCCTAGATACCTACATCAAGGCCGAAGATAGCCAGGTTATAGCCGATTTCGAAGAGTTGGGCCTGATCGAGCTTATCGTGAAACGGGGTGATGCTTCACTTCAAGATACGCCGCTCGCGATGATGAAAAGCGAGGAGTCTATGGCGGAAACCATCGAGAATAACATGCGTAAAGTTATCATCGATGAGAAGGATGTGAACCCGAAATACTATGAAAAAATGTCTGAGCTTCTGGATGCGTTGATCGAGGAGCGACGGAAACAGGCTTTGGATTACAAGGAGTATTTGCTCCGCGTAAAGGAATTGTCGGTACAGGTCCTAAACCCAGGTGGACTTGATCCGAAAACCTACCCGGCATCAGTGGATACGCCTGCAAAGAAAGCGCTGTATGATAACTTTGAGGCCGATGAGCTTTGGGTAACCAAGGTGGATACGGCGATCCGAACAGCCAAGAAAGCGGATTGGATCGGTAATCCTCAGAAGGAGCGGGAACTCGCCGGAGCCATTTACAAGGCTATCGGCGATGATGAACGCATCGAGAAAATTGTCGAACTCGTGAAGAACCAGTATGAGTACAGATAGCCGGTACCTAGAAGTATCCGGGCTATCCGTTGAGATCGTTCGGAAGAAAATCAAAAACTTTCACTTGGCTGTCTATCCGCCGGACGGGATGGTGAGAGTGGCAGTTCCATTGCAAACCACCAATGAAAACGTTCGCTTGGCGATCATTTCTCGGCTTGGCTGGATAAAGCGGAAACAAGCGGAATTTGAGAGGCAGCCCCGGCAATCCGAACGGAAATTCGTTGCGGGCGAGAGCCATTATTTCCAAGGACGGCGCTACATACTGGAGGTCTCCGAACGGTCGGAAAAGCCTTCTGTGAAGCTGAAAAACAACTCGAAGATACTGCTTTCCGTTCGACCCGACACGCCCAAAGAAGCCCGAGCAAAGATCATGGCCGATTGGTATCGCGGGCACCTCAGGCAGCAGGTGCCTGCTCTCCTTGAGAAATGGCAACCTGTGATCGGCAAGGAAGTCAGCAGTTGGCGCATTCAAAAAATGAAAACGAAATGGGGTAGTTGCAACATTCCAGAAAAGCGAATTCTGCTGAACCTGGAATTGGCCAAGAAATCCCCTGAATGCTTGGAATACATTCTCGTCCACGAGCTGGTGCATTTGCATGAACGCCATCACAACGAACGTTTTCGGGTGCTCATGGATCAATACATGCCCAAGTGGCGATCATGCCGGGATCTGCTCAAGAATGAGCCGCTGGCCTATGAGCATTGGATATATTAGTATTTTTGATTTCAATGTCTGCAGGCGGTCAGGTTTCTTAAATAGTAGATCAGACCTTCTGTCTGCCGGTTGCTCGATAGGGATCGCCACCATTATTGGCTAGATCAAGATGGTAGCGCCGCGCGTCCAAAAGCTCCATGAGCTTGGCCTCATCTTGGACGCGGCACTGAAGTTTTCCTGTATCGAGTTCTTTGAAAACGATGCCGTGCTGCCGAGCGAGTTCCTCAATTTTTGCCCGCTGGAAGTTACCTATGTTAGGGGTTTGCGCAATTGAGGCTGCATAGCGTGCAACCCTTGGATGTTTCTCGATTTTTTCTTTAATCCGTGACAGGTCAAGGAAAGTGATCGTATCTTCAACGACCTGAATTTTGTCCTTAGCTGTTGCAGCAACACGTGATGTGATTTCACCTAGATGCTGCATTTTCGCGTCATTCAGAATATAGACGTGCGCATCGGTGACAAGGACGTCGAACTCGTTGTCGAGTTTGAATACAGTGTCCTCAATAATGGATAGCGTGTCATTGATCATTCGAGCCAGTCGGTTCTTCGCCTTCACCGTGCCCTTGAACTGCGTTGCCTTTCTTACTCCGACCATTCTTCGGTTTTGATCGTCAGTGATCTCAGTAAAGTAATATTCGATATCATTTACGTGATCTGATAAATTCGTTAGATCATCGAGCGCGCCTGCATCAAAAAGGGTGGAGAATACAGTCATGTACTCATTATCACGCTTGCAGTACACGCGCCGTCTTGCGCCATAATCTTCTGAAATGTCATATTCCTGCCAGTCGCCTTCTGCCGCATTGAGCGCAGCCACTGTGCTAACTGTCATTTCCTTTAGGGCAGTTTTAAAGCCGCCATTCGTCGGCACAAAATATAGATCGCTATTGCTTCGCAACCCTATGCCGAAATTAACTGACGCTATACTTCCGGTGTCAATGTCATTCTCAATCATCTGCGACCTTATCAAATAGAACGCGGCCACCCAAGCGATAGCCTGTGAGTGAAACGTCGTCCGGAATAAAATGTCTCCGCGAAATTACTGCGTATGTTGCAAATCGGTCACGTTCTCGGTCTTTCTGAGTAGTCCCGATCTTTGCCTCTACCGTGAATATTCTGTACCCCCAGATTGCAAAGAACAGATTCATGTAGTGGAGGCGCATGTGCCAAAAAAGAAACATGACAAACATAAATGCTAATGCAACTGCAGTTAGATCCCGCACACCGTCTGTGTTTGCATCGAACAGTGGAATAAGCATTGCAAACAAGTAGGTGAGGAGATGTTCCCTCTGGTCTTTTGCTGATGAAATCTGGATAGTCTTAGTATTTTCAGTTTTGCGAGCGAGTATAAATATCAACCAGATAATCAATGTTGGCAGCAGAAAAAGCCCGATACATATCGGGACCCAAATCCTGTCTTGAATGGCGTCGACGCCCCGAATAGCCCAAAGCACGAAGACTGGGCTAAGGCTTGACCAAACCAGAATAAAGCGAGTCAGCTCAAGGCCTTCGTCTATTTTTCGACTTTTCATGTATTGATATTGCTATTTATACATGAAAATCACAAGATTTTTCTGATGTTTGTTCGGAACTTGGGCTGAAATATGTAGCTATGAATTTGGCAATTTCAGTGGATGCAGTTCGACAGTAGGCGAGCGGTGAAAATCTTGTTGTCCGGAGCACCAACTCTATTTGATTAGGGTCCAGACTCATTCAAATCCAATAGCAGACTAGCGCAGCCAAGCATAAGCCAGCCAGGAAATTGTCGGCCTTTTTATCGTACCTTGAGGCGTCCGAACATGCGCTCAATGACGTTGCGGTTCTTATAGCGCATGGC
>NZ_JAUYGL010000096.1 GCF_030689745.1 Devosia sp. | reverse complement strand
GCTTTCTCACCCTTGCCTTGTTCGCTATTGCTTCCAGTGAGGCTTGCATGCACTTACCCGACCCGACTTTGTCCGGCACATGTTCCCTTTGGACGCTTCGCATGTATCTTGTTCGGTACCGGCCAGACCGCACCAATACCTCCGCCATACACGCAACACTCGGTACGAGTGGCTGGCTAAGCCCTACTCGGCGGGGACTTTCACCCCGCAAGAAGCACCAAGCTTACTTGGCGCACCAAAATTCATAATCCAAAATTGCCCTTTAATCAAGACCCTGGATAAGTTCCTGTGCGAGATAGTGTCTCGTCAATCAAGAAATGTCATTTCGACCGTAGGGAGAAATCTAAGATTTCTCAGTCGTGAAGACTCCTTCGAAATGACAGCGTATCGTTGACATGACACTAGGTTTTGAGCGTGTCAGACAGAAAGGAAGTCATGTTTTCTATCGACATCCTGATGGGAGAACAACCACTGTACCTGACCATTCGGGAAGGGACCTCGCCCAAACGCCCTATTTGTCATTGCGAGGAAGCCGGAGGCTATCCTATCCATTCTATAGCAACCAGATGGGATACTAACTTGAATTCCGGATCTCCTGTGACCAGAACAGCAGAATGGTTGATGGAGCAGGCTAAAGCAAAACAGTCGGCATAGGAGAGAGCATATTGCGCCTTTAGTTCAGCTGCCTGAAACACAAGGGAATCGGGTATGGATAATACTTTGAAGCCGAGTTGGTAGACGCGGCTCAACACTTCGATTTTCTTTTCATCCCCAAAACGCCTCTTGGTGAGATAGATTATCTCACCAAGATTAATCAGAGAAAGAAAAAGATCGTAAGAACCCGAATACGATCGGCGCAAGATCCTCTCCACTATTTGAGCACCCGGTTCCCCTTGAAAGAAAGTCAACAAGGCATGGCTGTCAAACAGGTGAGCGGCCATCAATCTTTTAACTCTCTTTTTCTGTCCGCAAGCAGCTCCTCCGAAAGAGAAGGTTGGGCAGGCAGACAACCCTGAGCCTCGCTGACAGGATCATCAGCATGGGGAATAATGTAAATAAGACGGCCATACTCAAACATCTGGATTCTGTTTCCCGGCTTGATTGCATACTTCTTCCTGATCGACGCAGGTATAACGATTTGGCCTTTGTTAAGTACTTTTACAGATTCCATGATTCACCTCAGACCGTCATAAAGTTGAACGATTATTCATTATTGTATAACCATTCTGATAGAAACGCAAGCCAAGCCCACCGATCACCCAGAACCTACAACTACAATGACACGGTGATATCAAAGGATCAATCGTCCCTACAAGGATGAAGTAAGCACTTTCCCATTCTTCGCAAACTCCGATACGAGTGAAGAGCCGCTATTGAATTCCTCGGGAGTCATCATAATGATATCAAGAGGGACCATGAATTTCTTGATCGTAGCTATCTCGGCTTCTTTGATCATTCCCAGCCGCTTGTAAATATTTTTCTTGCCAAAATCACTGGAGATAAGAACGATATCGACATCGCTTGCCCGTCTTCTTACTCAAAACGGCATCCCCTACCATCTTCTCGACAACGCCTTCACGGACAGCCGGTTACGCGCCCACACATCAACGCGCCGGAGCAGGTACATCTGCTCAAAAACCCCGATATAGCGAGCCGCAGTCTTGCCATCCAACCCCGCCTGTCCGCCCAGTTGCGTGTAGTTGCACATCTGGCCGGCCATCTGCGCCAACGCCCTCAAAAAACGTGGCAAATGGTCGAGCTTAGCGATGCCCGCCACATCGCGCACGTCCCTCTCGATGAGGGCACTTTCCATAATCCAAAATCAAGAATTCAAAATCCAAAATCGTCTTTTAAAACGTCTTTCCATAATCCAAAATCCAAAATCAAGAATCCAAAATCGTCTTAATCGTCTTACTAGGTCACTTTACTATAAAAAAAGGATTCTCAATTAGGATGCCTTCGATGATTTGCCCGTGATTCAGATCTTCTGAAATAATCTTTTTCGCTTGAACCTGATGGGCGGCAGCAACAATTAGAGCGTCCCAAAAAGAAAGATTATTCTTTTCTCCGATTTCAGAAGCCCAAAGCGTCATCTCAGGATCGTTGACCTGCACGGGCCAGGCGAGATAATTTCGAATGATCTCTCTGGCTTCATCCGGCTTTAATGGATTCTTAATCTTGCGGGTGATAGTGACATAAAATTCCTGAAGAACCTGGGTGCTGATGACACCTGTTTCCGCTTCCCACAGAGCTTCAACGACGCTAAAGGCTTCGGCATGGCGGGTTTCGGCGCTTAAGTCGTGCGCATAAACGAGAACATTGGTATCCACAAATACCTTATCGCTCATGAATCTCATCCCTTGAAGGGTAGCGATCCATACCGGAATGAAAGCCCTTCTTCATCGCGGCAATGGCCTTCCTTTTCGCGCTCTCGTATTGCTTTACGTTCCGGATGATTCTTTCCAGTTCCTGTCGCAACATCCGATTCAACGAAGTGCCGCGATGTGCCGCAATCATCTTGCCTGTCTGGATCAGATCCTTATCGAGACTGATAGTAATATTTTGTTTCACGGTAAAACCTCCTGTTTATTACACGTAGGTTACGTGTAGCATATCAGGCAGAGAAAAATCAATCGAGAATAATTATCCTCTCAATTCCGTTGCGCATCCCAATAAGATTGGTAAAGAAAAAAAACAAAGGGCAACAATCGTCTCTATTAACGAATCTTTTCAACTTAACAATCCAAAATCCAAAATCAAGAATCCAAAATCGTCTTAATGGGGCGCTGTACCTGTTTTCGGTCCCCTTCTTTATGCTACTGCAAGTTCAGGATTAAGTAGCCTTGACTTGGCAGGCTTAAGGCCCTTGATTTTGACATAAACGACTGCCTGTCCTGGTTCTATTTGTTTCTCAGCTATCTGTCTGCTCCATTTATTATATTCCTCGTCCCCTTCAACCTGTAGAACGATCTGAGCGTTCCGCGGAATCTTCTCGGCAAATTCAGGATGCTCAACAACATAACGGTCAAACTCCGTAACCAGTATGCCATGTTTTGTCTCTAAAATATCCATCATTTACTTACCCTCCAGAAAAGCCTTTTGATACGCTTTCCAGTTTTCCTTTATATCCTCATCGGCCAATGTCATCGCCTCGCTCAGCTTCAGGTTAAGTTCCTTTTTGACCTTTCTCCCATCGAGATAATACCTGTCCATCTGCGCAAAGCCATGAGCGGAGTCGTAACGAATGACCTCCCGCCATCGGCGTCAACGAAAACCTCCAACTGAACGGTAAAGGCGACGACCTTACCCTTGTCCGTTTCAAGGCAGTGCCTCTTCCGCGCATTCCCGCCGAAGGGAATGATATATTCAGTTTCATTCAAACAAGTTGTCTCCTGCCTGCCGGTAAATCTCCGTCACCGGACAATCGAAAACCGCCGCGATTGGGTCATATCCTCTGCGCGGGATTGTAACAGCTTTTTGACTAACCCCTCCCCCTTGCCCGAACCGCGAAGATGTCGTCTTACCTTATTTCCTGCTTCATTATTATGGCAATGCATACCATTGTCCATACTATTATTTAAACAAATTAAATTCCTATTTTTCCCCGGTCGTTTTCACAATCGAAGTCAGCAAGTTGATGAGGCTTTGCGATTCAGCCAGCAGAGGTTCCACCTTCGCAGAAGGAAGCGTCCCGATGTCTCTCAGTAACCGTAGCCAATAGCGCGTCTCCCTCGCCTCTTTAGAGGCAATGGCCATCTTACTGAGAAAGTCAGCCCGGCTTTGCCCGGCCAGTGCTTCCTCCACATTCGCTCCAATACTCGTCCCGGCACGCAGCATCTGCCGTGACAGCACAAATTCACTCTGCCGTACCAAATCTTTATAAAGGCTTATGATACTGAGAGCAAAAGCATAACTCTTCTGCTGCATACCTTTCAAGGTGGTACTTTAGATAGACAATAACTAACTGATATTATTCATTTTCAAAAGGCTGGACATTTCACGCTTTAAAAGTTATATTACGCTAAACCAATATAACTTTTGGAGGTGGAGAAAATGCTAAGCCCTATATTTGAGAAATTTGTCGAAAAAAGCCCCATTTCGGTAATGGCGCGGGGCATGATAGAGCGCGTACTGAATCCAAGCCAGCTGGACCAATGGTTCAATGAGACTGCTGAGCAGCAATACACCAAAGAGCTGCTGTTCTCAACGGTCTTTGACATCATGAGTCAGGTTGTCTGCGGAAGCCATCACTCAGTTCACGCCGCCTATCAAGCATCAAAAGAAGACATCGGTGTTTCCGTCACATCGCTTTACAACAAGCTCAATGGTATCGAGACCAACACATCTGCCGAGTTGGTACGCTATGCCGCACAACAGGTACAGCCGGTTATTGAGAAGCTTGGCGGAACCATCCGTTCCCCGTTGCCAGGGCTGCGGATAAAACTGCTTGACGGCAACTGCATCGAAAAAAGCCAGCACCGGATCCAAGAGCTGCGATTCATTTCAGCCGGACCGCTTCCAGGAAAATCGCTGGTCGTTTATGATCCCTTGTTACGTCTCCCAATTGATGTATTTCCTTGTGAAGATGGTCATGCACAAGAACGGTCCCTGCTAAAAACGGTATTACTGACCAT
>NZ_JAUYGL010000210.1 GCF_030689745.1 Devosia sp. | reverse complement strand
GGCCGAAGCAGGCCTGCGCAATCGCCTTGCGGCCCCCGGCCCGGCGCCGGGCAAGACGGCAGCGGAATACTGGGAGCGGCTGGAGTTCGAGCTGGGCATCATCGCCTCCATGAAATTCCCCGGCTATTTCCTGATCGTGGCTGACTTTATCCGCTGGTCAAAAGCGCAGGGCATTCCGGTGGGGCCGGGGCGTGGCTCGGGTGCGGGGTCGCTGGTGGCCTATGCCACCACCATCACCGATCTCGACCCGCTGGCCTATAATCTGCTGTTCGAGCGCTTCCTCAATCCCGAGCGCGTCTCGATGCCCGACTTTGACATCGACTTCTGTCAGGACCGGCGCGAAGAGGTCATTCGCTACGTGCAGCGCAAATATGGCACCGAGCAGGTGAGCCAGATCATCACCTTCGGAACGCTGCAGGCCCGCGCCGTGCTGCGCGACGTCGGTCGTGTGCTGCAGATGCCCTATGGCCAGGTTGACCGCATCTGCAAGATGGTGCCGGCCAACCCGGCCGATCCGTGGTCGATCGAGCGCACCATGAAGGAAGTCCCCGAGTTCAAGGCGATGGCCGATGAGGACGAAACGGTGGCCGATCTGGTGGCCATCGGCAAGGTGCTGGAAGGCCTGTTCCGCCACGCCTCCACCCATGCCGCGGGCATCATCATCGGCGACCGGCCGCTGCATGACCTGGCGCCGCTCTATCGCGATCCGCGCTCGGACATGCCGGTGTGCCAGTACAACATGAAGTGGAGCGAGGCCGCCGGGCTGGTCAAGTTCGACTTTTTGGGCCTCAAAACCCTGACCACGGTGCAATACGCGGTCAATATGGTCAATCTGGATGGTGGCAGCTTCCGCATTGAAGACATCCCGATCAACGACAAGCCAACCTACGACCTCTATGCCCGCGGCGACACCTTTGGCGTGTTCCAGGTCGAGGGCGCCGGCATGCGTCGGGCGCTGCTCGACATGAAGCCCGACCGCTTCGAGGACATCATCGCCATCGTGGCGCTGTATCGCCCCGGTCCGATGGACAATATTCCGATGTTCTGCGACCGCAAGCACGGGCGCGAGGATGTGGAATATCCCCATGAGGACCTCTCCAAGGTGCTCGACGAGACCTATGGCATCATCGTCTACCAGGAGCAGGTGATGCAGATCGCCCAGCTGCTCTCGGGCTATTCGCTGGGCGAAGCCGATATGCTGCGCCGCGCCATGGGCAAGAAGATCAAGTCCGAAATGGATGCGCAGCGCGAGCGGTTCCGCGAGGGCGCCATCCGGCACGGGCTCAAGCAGGGCCAGGCCGATACGATCTTTGACCTGCTGGCCAAGTTCGCCAATTACGGCTTCAACAAGAGCCATGCGGCGACCTATGCGCTCGTGAGCTATCAGACAGCCTATCTCAAGGCGCATTACCCGCACGAGTTCCTCGCCGCGTCGATGACGCTGGACATGGGCAATACCGACAAGCTCGCCGAGTTCCGCAGCGAGGCCAAGCGCAACAAGATCGAGCTGGTACCGCCCTGCGTCAACCGCTCGCAGGTGGTGTTTTCGGTCAAGGACAAGGCCATTCTCTATGGCCTGTGCGCGGTCAAGGGCGTGGGTCGGCAGGTGGCCGAGCACATCGTCGAGGTGCGCGGCGATACCCCGTTCGCCGATCTGGGCGATTTCGCCCGCCGCGTCGATCCGCGCGTGCTCTCCAAGCGCACGCTGGAAACCCTGGCCAATGCCGGCGCCTTTGACGCCATCGTGCCGCGGCGCGAGGTGGCCTTTGCCGCCATCGAGGCGGTGATGGGCATGGCCCAGTCGCTGACCGCCGAGCGCAATGAGGGGCAGTGGAACATGTTCGATGCCGGGGAACCCGAAACCGTGCGCCTGCCCGAAGGCGTGCCGGACTGGAGCACCACCGAGCGGGCCGACCGCGAGCTGAGTGCCTTCGGCTTTCACCTTTCGGCCCATCCGCTCGATGCCTATGCCGATATGTTCGACAAGCTGCGCGTGCAGCGCTGGGCCGATTTCGAGCGGGCCGTCAAGGATGGCGCCTCGGCCGGACGGCTGGCCGGCACGATCAGCGGGCGGCAGGATCGCCGCACCCGCAAGGGCACGCCAATGATGATCCTGACGCTGTCCGATCAGTCCGGCAGCTTTGAGGTGATCGCCTTTTCCGAGCAGATCAGCCAGTTCGGCGCCCTGTTGCAGCCGGGCAAGTCGGTGATCCTGCAGGTGGGGGCTGATGAACGCGCCGAAGGCGTCAGCCTGCGCCTGCTGTCAGCCGAGCTGATCGAGGGCATGGCCGAAAAGATCGACCGGCGCCTGACGGTGTTCGCCGCCAGCGCCGCGCCGCTCGGCTCCATCGCTGCGCAGCTCAAGCGGGGCGGGGAGGGGAGCGTCAATTTCGTGGTCATCCGCGAGGGCGGCGCCCGCGAATACGAGATCGAACTGCCCGGCACCTATCTGCTCACCACCGCCGTCGCCGGCGGCATCAAGGCGCTGGACGGCGTGACGGATGTGCGGTTTCACTGAGGAGGACGTATTGCGAATTGAAGATGCCGCTCAGTTGCTTAGCGAGCGATACAGTTCCGCTGGGGATGGTAGTAAGGTTGTAGCCATCCATGTTTTTGGAATCGAGTTCGCTGACCAAATTAGGAACATGTCGAAGGTGGAGCTAGCAACCCGCGCTGGTATTTCTCCTAAGTACGGGACCGAGTTGAACAAGGCGGTAAGGCTTGCCGAGTTTGTCAGGCTCAAATGATGAGCGGTGGGTACTGACGCCCGTTTCTTGATTCCGGACGGCGGTGCCGCGAATACGAGATCGAGCTGCGTGGCACCTACCGCCTGACTGCCGAAGTCGCCGGCGGCATCAAGGCGCTGGACGGCGTGACGGATGTGCGGTTTCGCTGAGGGGATCGACCCAGTCCGGGCCGAGGCCGCGCATTAGGCCGCTGGGCCGCTGAGGGTCGGCGCTTGGATCGACGGACCATCCCACAATGGGCTGGCAGCTTCCGACCCCGTTTGGGTCGTTCAGGTCATGAGGCGAGGGCGCTTGAAGCGGACCTTGCAGGTGGTTCTTGTCCCCTGATCTTGTCTGTTGCAGGTTTCGGGATTTTCGCGAAGCAGGGAGCGTCAGCATGAGTGGCAATGACAGTATCGCGGAACGCATCATGTCGATGGATGACGCCACATGG
>NZ_JAUYGL010000202.1 GCF_030689745.1 Devosia sp. | reverse complement strand
ACCACATGGTCTGTCTGGCGCGCTCCGGCCAGGCGGTGTCATATGCCTCGCCGCCGACCTGGTTGTCGGTCATGGCGGCGAGGATCTCGCCGGGGCTGGGCAGCGTGGCGGGATCGATATGCCGGTCCGGGTTCCATAGCTCGCTGCGCACGATGGCGCGGGCGCACTGGAAATAGAGTTCGTCGATTGCCATGACGATGACCGAGCGTGGGGGCTTGCCCGCGACGGCAAAGCTGTCGAGCAAGTTGGGATCGACACTGATATGGGCCCGGCCCTGGGCACGGAAAGTGGTGCCGCTGCCCGGCAGGAGGAACAGAAAGGCGCAGCGCGGATCGCGCACGATATTGCGCAGCGAATCGATGCGGTTGTTGCCGCGCCGGTCGGGCATCATCAGCGTCTGGTCATCATGGATGCGGACAAAGCCGGGCTGATCGCCTCGGGGCGAGCAGTCGATGCCTTCGGGGCCAACCGTGGCCAAGGCGGCAAAGGGACTGGCTTGGACCAGGCGCCGGTATTGCGGCGTCATCTGTCTGGCCACTTTGACGGTCGAGGCGGCGGCCGGAGCCGGCATGTAGAGCGCTTCAAGCTGCGCGATGGACGTGACAATGGTCATGGTAGGTCCCAAGAGGGGGACACGCTTTCGCGTGCATGGTTTCGTCGCTGTGTAACTGATCCTATATTGCGCGCGAATGACAGGGTGACAAAGGAGTAAAGCGATGGATAGCCATGCCTTCAAGGTAACCCGCACGGATGCAGAATGGCGGGCCAGGCTGAGCCCGGAGCAGTATCAGGTGATGCGCCAGCATGGTACGGAGCGACCTGGCAGTTGCGCGCTGCTGCACGAGACGCGCCAGGGCGTGTTTGCCTGTGCTGGCTGCGATACGCCGCTGTTTCAATCGACGCTGAAATTCGAGAGCGGCACCGGCTGGCCGAGCTTTAATGACCCGCTGCCGGGTTCGGTGGAAACCTCCACCGACACCAGCCATGGCATGAGCCGCACGGAATGCCATTGCGCCACCTGCGGCAGCCATCTGGGCCATGTGTTCCCGGACGGTCCGCCGCCAACCGGCCTGCGCTACTGCATCAATGGCGTGGCGCTGAATTTTCTGCCTGCCGAATAGACGAGAGGCCCCGGCGTGATCCGGGGCCTTTTTTCCGTCTCAGGTTCCCCTTGGCTTGGCCCGCGCCGTGGGGCGGGCTTTGGCGGGGTCGTCGGGCCAGGGGTGGCGCGGGTAGCGGCCCTTGAGATCCTTGACCACGTCGGCCCAGGAACCGGACCAGAAGCCGGGCAGGTCGCGGGTGGTCTGGATGGGCCGGTGGGCGGGCGAGAGCAAAACCAGCAGCAGGCGAATGCGGCCATTGGCGATGGTGGGGTGGCGCGTGAGGCCGAAGAGTTCCTGAACGCGGATTTCTATCGCGGGGCCGCCTTCGACAGCATAATCGATGGGCACGGCGTTGCCGGTCGGGGCTATGAAATGGCTGGGCAGCAGGGCCTCGATAGCCTGGCGTCGGGCATAGGGCAGCAGCAGGTCGAGTGCGGTGCGCAGATTTTCGCCATTGATTTCAGAGAGTTTGTTCAGCCCAAACAGGGCGGGGGCGAGCCACTCGTCCACACTTTGTGCCAGGGCCTGAGCGCTCAGGTCGGGCCAGTCCTCGCCCAGCGTGGCGTGGAGGAAACTGGCACGGGCGCGCCAGGCGGCCTGGTCGCGGCTCCAGGGCAGCCCATCAAGACCGCGGCGGGCGGCAGCCTGGGCGAGCAGCCGCGCGGCAGCCTCGGGATCATCGACGGGCACGGGCTCGTCAGCCAGCTTGAGCGCATCAAGCTGGCGGCTGCGGCGGGCGCGGACGCTGGCGGATGCCGGGTCGTAGGTCAGCGTCGTGGTGGCGGTGATGCGGTGGGCGAACAGGGTTTCAAGCTCGGCTCGATCCAACGCGGCGGCGGCGCGAATGCGGCCGGTGGCGGCGGCGCCGGTGATGTCGGTGACGACGAGAAAGGGCTGGCCGGCAAGCGCGTCAGTGGTCTCGAGGCTCGCCTGACGGCCATTGGCGAGGCGGAAGCGGCCCCGAGGGCCCGCGGCCTGGGCGATGCGATCGGGGAAGGCGCGGGCCAGATGGTGGCCGGGCGATTGCGGATTGTCATTGTTGCCGCCAGCGGCCCTGGCCCAGCGCTGCGCGAGGCTTTTGGCATCGGCGGCGCGCTTGCCGGAATCGCGGCGGAAGCGTTCCAGGCGGTGTGCCAGATCGGTGCCGTCGCCACCAAGGCCGCGCTCCCCGATCAGCATGGCGAGCTGGGCGGCGGTCAGGGCGTCGTCCTCGCCAGCAGCGGCGACCACCATATGGGCAAGCCGGGGATGCAGCGGCAGGCGGGCCAGCGCCTTGCCCTCGGGCGTGAGATGGCCGCTGGCGTCGAGCGCATCCAGACGCTGCAGCAGGGCGGTGGCTTCGGCCCAGGCGGGGGCGGGTGGGGGATCAAGGAAAGGCAGTCTGGCCGGGTCGCTGACGCCCCAATTGGCGAGGTCGAGCACCAGATTGGCCAGATCGGCGGCAAGGATTTCGGGGGTGTCGAAGGGCGCCAGCGCCGCGGTCTGGCCTTCGTTCCAGAGGCGAATGCAGATGCCGGGGGCGGTGCGGCCGGCGCGGCCCCGGCGCTGATCGGCGCCAGCGCGGGAGACGCGGCGGGTGTCGAGGGTGGTCAGACCCGTCCCTGGCTCATAGACCGGGATGCGGCGGAAGCCGGAATCGATGACGATGCGGACGCCATCAATGGTCAGCGAGGTTTCGGCAATCGCGGTGGCGAGCACGATCTTGCGGCGGCCGGGTTCGGCGGGGCGGATGGCGCGGTCCTGTTCGGCCGGGGTGAGCTGACCATAAAGCGGCGCAATATCGGTATTGGCCGGCACGCGACCAGTCAGGCGTTCGGCGACGCGGGTGATTTCTCCCTGGCCGGGCAGAAACACCAGTGCCGAGCCGTCATGGTCCCGCAGCGCGGCGAGAATGGCGACGGTGACCTGATCCTCGAGGCGCTGCAGCGGATCAGGCTCGCGGTGGATGGTCTCGACCGGGAAGGCGCGGCCGAGGCTTTCGATGACCGGGGCATTGTTGAGCAATCTGGCGACGCGGGCGCCGTCAATGGTGGCGGACATCACCAGCACGCGCAGATCGGGGCGCAGGGCAGCGGCGTCCAGCGTCAGGGCCAGCCCCAGATCACCATCAAGGCTGCGCTCGTGGAATTCGTCGAACAGGACGGCGGCGGTGCCGGTGAGCTCGGGATCGTCGAGCAGCATGCGGGTGAAGACGCCTTCGGTGACGATTTCGACGCGAGTCCTGGCTGAAACCTTTGTGTCCATGCGGACGCGATAGCCGATGGTCTGGCCGACCTCCTCGCCGAGCAGCCGGGCCATCTGACCAGCTGCGGCGCGGGCGGCGAGGCGACGCGGTTCGAGCATGATGATGCGCTTGTCGCCCAGCCAGGGCGCGTCGAGAAGCGCCAGGGGGACCCGCGTGGTCTTGCCGGCGCCGGGCGGCGCGACCAGCACGGCATAGGGACCAGCCACCAGCGCCGCCTGCAGGGCGGGCAGGGCGTCATCGATGGGCAGGGGCGGCAGTGACAGGCGCATTGCCGGTTCATGGCGGATCGGCGCAGGCAGGGCAAGAGGCCGCGTCCGCTATTCGGCGGCGCCGCGTTCGTCGGTCATGGTATCGGGGCCGTTGGGGTCGCCGGCTGCGGTTTCAGCGTTGAGATCGGGGAAGGCGACGACGCGATTGTTGCGGAAATCGAGCCGCACGACGAGCAGGCCGCGCTCCTCGAACCAGGTGAGCAGGCGGCGGGCACGGCTGGCTGAATGGGTGCCATAGAGCCGGGCCAGGGTAGCGTCGGACGGACAGGGCGCGCCACTGAGGGCGGCCTGGGCCAATACGAGGAACACGCCCTGCACATCGTCAGTGAGGGTTTCGGACAGAATCAGGGCCTGCTGCCAGCCAGCGGACTGGGCGGTTTCGGTGTCGGGGGCAACGCGGGCCACGGCCAACTTGCGCTTAAAGGCCGGCAGGGCCGGCGGTTCGCCGGGCACCCGGCGAATGCGGCAGCGCACCAGAAAATCCTGATACAGGACGGCCACGGTGCGGAAGCTGGCATCGGGATCGCCCAGCAGTTCGGCCATGATGGCGTCGATCTGGCTATTGCGCTCAGCCTCGTCGATCTCGGGGAACAGCGATTGCGGCGCGGCTTCCACTTCGGGGCGGGCGCGCGACAGTTGAGCCAGCAGCTCATTGGTCGAGGGTGGGGCGGGCGGCGGCGGACGGCGCACGATCGGACGGGCAAGCTCCTCGGGCGAAGCGGTAAAGATCAGATCGGCAGCGTCAACGGGCGCCTCGGGCAACGGGGTCAGCTTGGGGCTGGTGGAGCGGGCCTGGGTTTCCACATCGCCAATGGTGACGGGCAGTGGGCGGCGGGAAATGGCGGGGCCCAGCGCAATGAAGTGACCCCGGGCCAGATCGCGAAATTGCTCTGCGGTGCGCTTTTCCATGCCCAAAAGATCGGCGGCGCGGGCCATGTCGATATCGAGGAAGGTACGGCCCATCAGGAAATTGGAGGCTTCGGCGGCGACGTTCTTGGCCAGCTTGGCCAGACGCTGGGTGGCGATAACGCCGGCCAGGCCGCGTTTGCGGCCGCGGCACATCAGATTGGTCATGGCGCCGAGCGAGAGTTTTCTGGCCTCGTCGCTGACTTCACCACCAATAGCGGGGGCAAACAGCTGAGCCTCATCGACGACGACAAGCACGGGATACCAGAAGTCGCGATCAGCATCGAACATGCCGCCCAGAAAGGCCGCGGCAGCGCGCATCTGTTGCTCGACATCGAGCCCTTCAAGATTGAGCACGACGGAGACGCGATGCTGGCGCACCCGGGCGGCGATATTGGTGAGTTCGGCTTCGGTACGGGTGGCGTCAATCACCAGATGGCCAAACTTCTCCGAAAGGGTGGTGAAATCGCCCTCGGGATCGATAATGCATTGCTGCACCCATGGCGCGGATTGTTCAAGCAGACGGCGCAGCAGGTGGGATTTGCCGGAGCCGGAATTGCCCTGGACCAGCAGTCGGGTAGCCAGCAAT
>NZ_JAUYGL010000187.1 GCF_030689745.1 Devosia sp. | reverse complement strand
GCCCAACTGGAAGCTCTGGGCAACACCACAAGGCTTACCATCTATCGCACGCTGGTCCGTGCGGGCGAGGGCGGGCTTGCGGTCGGCAAGCTGCAGCGCAAGCTGGACATTGCCGGCTCCACCCTCTCCCACCACATCCGCAAACTGGTGGAGGTCGACCTGGTCAGCCAGGAACGACAGGCCACCACGCTGATCTGCCGCGCCAATTATGCCAGCATGAACGGCCTAATCGGCTATTTGGCCGATGAGTGCTGCGCCGATGGGGCAGCCGGCCAAGCCAGCGACGCTGCCGCCTGAATCGCCGCCATTTGGCTTATTGTTCGAATATTCCAGAGAGATCGAAGTCATGATCGGACCTGACCTGCCCATCGTCTTCGAAGGCGGCCCGAGCGTTGGCGACCGGCTGCCGCTTTGGCCCTTCGACCACTACCACACCCCGACTTGAACGTGGCTGAGCGGAAACTCCATGACCAAACCCTTGCAGGCGCGCGCTCCGGCCCTGGTGATCTGGGCGCTCGGGCTGACCCAGATCATTGGCTATGGCACGCTCTATTACAGCTTCAGTGCTCTGGCACCATCCATGGCGCTGGACTTTGGCTGGTCCGAGGAATGGGTCTATGGCGCGCTGTCGGCATCGCTGCTGATGAGCGGCCTCGTGGCCCCCATTTCAGGGAGCTGGGCCGACCGCTTCGGCGCCGCTCGGGTCATGGTCTGGGGTTCCATAGCGGCAGCCCTGTCCCTGGTTGCCTGCGCCCTGGCGCCCAATGGGGTGACGTTTGTCGCCGGGCTGGTGGCGATGGAAGTGTCCTCAGGCTTCGTGCTCTATACCACCGCCTTTGCTGCCCTGGCGCAGATCGCGGGGCAGGGTGCCCAGCGCAGCATCACCCATCTTACCCTGATTGCCGGCTTCGCCTCGACCATTTTCTGGCCGCTCACCGCGATGCTGCATGAATTTCTGAGCTGGCGCGAAGTCTACCTGGCCTTTGCCGCCCTGACCCTTGCCGTCTGCCTGCCGGTCCATGCCTGGCTGGCCGCCCAGGGCAAAGGCACCGGCGCGGCGCGGCTGAGCGAGACAATCGAGGACGCGCCGCTGGTCCCGCCCGGTCAGGAACAATGGGCCCAGATCGTCATGCTGCTCGGCTTTGCCCTGCTTGGCTTCATGTCCTCGGCGGTGCTGGTCCACATGATCCCCATGCTTGCCTCTCTGGGTCTGGGCGCCGCCGGCGTCTTCGTTACCACGCTGTTCGGCCCGGCCCAGGTGCTGAGCCGGCTCATCAACATGCAGTTCGGCAAGGGCCTGTCGCAGCCCGCTCTGGGCGTTGTCGCGGCCAGCCTGATGCCGCTGGCCCTGATCGTGCTGGTGACGACCGCGCCCCTGCTGCCCGGTGCGGCGGCCTTTGCGCTGCTGTTCGGTCTGGGTTCGGGACTATCGAGCATCGTCAGCGGTACCTTGCCGCTGGCCCTGTTCGGGCGCGTCGGCTACGGCCGCCGCATGGGGTCGATCAGTTCGGCGCGGCTGATCGTGTCCTCCTTCGCACCGGTGGTCTTCGCCGTGGTGGCCGGCGCCATAACGACGCCGGCCACGCTGTGGATGGTGGCCGGCGCTGGCGCCCTGAGCGCGCTGTGTTTCGGGTTGATCTGGCAGCGCTACAGCCGCAGGGGTCCGGCCTGAACCCCTGCCGGTCAGGTCTGGGGGGCCGCGTCGATCAACCTGGCCCGGATGCGGCGAGAGATGTTGTCGATGACGGCAACGGTGACCAGGATCATCAGGACGATAAAGGCCGCTTCCTGCCAGTTGTTGATGCGCATGCGATCGGACAATTGCAGCCCGATGCCACCAGCGCCGACAATGCCCAGAATGGTGGCGGATCGGACATTGGATTCAAAGAAATAGAGCACATGGCTCATCATCACCGGCAGCACCTGCGGAAACACGCCCAGCCGCATGACATGGGTATCGCTGCCGCCGGCGGCGCGCACGCCCTCCACCTGCTTGGTTTCGACATTCTCGATGGCTTCGGCAAACAGCTTGGCGAAGATCATCAGGTCACCCACGGCAATGGCCAGCACGCCGGCGAACGGCCCCAGCCCGACGGCCGAAACGAATATCAGCGCCCATACCAGCCCGTCAATGCCGCGGAAACCGTCATAGATGCGGCGCAGGCCGAAGTGGAACAGCGGGTTGGGCATGATGTTCTTGGCGCCCAGAAAACCGAGCGGAACGGCCAGCACGGCGGCAATGACCGTGCCCAGGAATGCCATACCAAGCGTCTCGAGCATGGCATGGACATAGTCCCAGAAGCCATCGCCAGGATGGGGCGGGATCATCAGACCCACCAGAAGCCCCAATTTATTGAGGCCGTTGACAATCCGCATGGGATTGGCATCGACCCACCACAGCCCGAAGGCCATAGCCAGCACAAAACCGAGCCAGAGCGCCCCGGTCCTCAGCCGCACGATCAGCGGGGTGGAAAACAGTGCCGGATTGGTGCGGCGCAGGCGCGCAATCTCGCCATGGGTGATGATGTTCATGTCAGTGCCCCGCCTGCATGTCCTGCCCGATCAGCCGGTGGCGGATCGTTTCGCAAGTGATGTCGATGATGGAAGTGGTGGCGATCAGCAAAAGCATGATGGCCGAAATGTCGGTATATTCGAACTGCCGAATGGCCACATAGAGCTCCTGCCCGATGCCACCGGCGCCAACAATGCCCAGGGCAGAGGCGCCGCGCACATTGATCTCGAAGCGCAGCAGCAGATAGCTGGCATAATTGGGCAGTGCCTGGGGCACCACGCCCAACCGCATCAGCATGGGCCAGTTGCCGCCGGCGGCGCGGACGCCCTCGATGGGGCGGGGGTCCACATTTTCGTTCACTTCGGCAAACAGCTTGCCCAGTGAACCGGCCGTGTGCACCGCAATCGCCAGAACGCCGGCGAAGGGACCGAGCCCGAAGGCGAAGACGAATATCAGCGCAAAAACCAGCTCGGGCACGGTGCGCAGGAATTCGAGGCTGCGCCTTGCCGCAAAATAGATGCCGGTATTCTCGACCAGATTGCGCGAGGCCGGAAAGCACAGCAGCAGCGCGACGCCGCCGCCGAGCACGGTGCCGACAAAGCCCATCAGAATGGTCTCGACCAGGAGGCGCAGCCAGAAGCGCAGGCCCCAATACCAATTGGCCAGATCGGCCCAGAAATTCTCAAGCGTAAGCGTGGGCAGTGTCCCGGCGATATAGTTCCAGGCCATTGGCAGGCCCTTGATCAGGCCGGGAATGCTGAAATCGCTGACGGCGACCGAACCAGACAGCGCTGCGAGAAACAGTGCGCCATAGAGCAGCGTCCAGTTGCGGCGGGTGAACTGCTGCTGGCGATAACGTGCGTTGAAAGACAGCAGTCGCTCTTCCCGCGTCGTCGACGTCAGCCGGCCATTGGTGTGGGTAAGTGTGGACACGTGCGCCTCACGTATAAAAAAGGCCGGCGCGCGGGATGCGCACCGGCCAGGAAGGATCAGTTGCCGTTCTTGCGGCGCTCGGCGGCGTTGAACTCGGTGATCGCCACCACATCGAGATAGTCTTCGTGCTGGGCGGCGGCATAGCCGCTGGAGGTGCCGCGGGTATAGGCGGCGAAGCCTTCGGGGTCCTTTTCCGGAAACGCCATGAGGACGGTCTTGAACTCGTCCTGCAGTTCCTGGGGCAGGGTGGTCAGCATCATCACCGGGGTGTTGGGGATCACCGGAGACGTCCAGATGATGCGGGTCGAACCCTTTTCGATCAGGCCCTTGCCTTCCATGGTCTGGATATTGCCGGCTTCCTCATTGCGCCAATGGGTGGCCACAGCTTCAAAGGTGCCGTTGACCAGGGCCATCACGCTCTGCTCGTGGCCGCCAGAGAAGGCGACGTCACTGAAATAGTCACTGGCCGAGGTGTTGAGCTCGGTCGAGAGATAATAGGAGGGGACGGCATAGCCGGAGGTGGAGTTGGGGTCGGCAAAGGCGAAGGACTTGCCCTTGATGTCTTCCAGACTCCGGTAGGGGCTGTCGGCGCGCACCGCGATCACGGAATAATAGCCCAGATTGCCCCCGCTATCGAGCGTTACGGCGACCGGGGCGATGTCCTCGCCCATGATCTTGCGGGCCAGGGCGTAGGCGGCCGGGCCGACCGAAGCGATCTGAACGTGACCCGAGCGCATGGCTTCGATCACCGCAGCATAGTCGGTGCCGCGCACGATTTTGACGGGCACGCCCAGTTCGCGGCTGAGATAATCGGCATAGGGCTGGTTGCGGGAAATGGCGTCGGTTTCATTCTCGCCCGAAGATATGCCGATGGTCAGTTCGGGAAACGCCTCACGCCAGTCCTGGCTGAGAGCGGGGGAAACCAGGGCGAGCGAAACCAGCGCGGCCACAAGGCCACGACGCGTCAGGGTAAGCATTGATAGAGCTCCAAGTTGAGGGATGAACGGGCTTTAGTGCGCCGTTTCCAGCTGTCGTTTGCCGGCTGGGCCTTCCGCGCCGGTAGCAGCGATGGTCGAGGTCAGGCTCTCGTCCACCGCTGTTTCGTTTGCGTCACCATAGATCTGCTGGATCATCGCGCTGGTCAGCTGGTCCGGCGTGCCGTCGAACACGACATGGCCATGGGCCATGCCGATGATGCGGTCGCAATAGGCGCGTGCTGCGTCAAGCGTGTGCAGATTGGTGATGACGGTGATCTTGTCCTGCAGGTTGATGGTGCGCAGGGCCTCCATCACCAGCCGCGCATTGCGCGGATCAAGCGATGCGATGGGCTCATCGGCAAGGATGAGTTTAGGATTCTGCAGCAGGGCGCGGGCGATGGCCACCCGCTGCTGTTGGCCGCCGGACAGGGTATCGGCACGTTGCAATGCCTGTGGCAGCAGGTCCAGGCGATCGAGGGCCAGCGCGGCAGCGGCGCGGTCGACGGTGGAAAAATGCTTGAACATGACCGGCAAGGTGCCGAGATAGCCAATGCGGCCGATAAGGACATTGGTCAGCACGTCGAGCCGGTTCACCAGGTTGAACTGCTGGAACACCATCGCACAGCGGGCGCGCCATTCGCGCAGGGCCTTGCCGGAAAGCGTCGTGACATTGGTGCCCTCGAAGACAATGTCGCCGCTGCCGGAGCTGGCCAGGCGGTTGATCAGGCGGAGCAGAGTGGATTTGCCCGCCCCCGACCGCCCGATAATGCCGACCATCTGGCCGGGCTCGAAGCGCAGCGACACATTGTTGACGGCGATGGTCTCGCCGAATGCCTTGGTGACTTTGCGAAGCTCTAGCACCGCGTATCCTCCACCCGTTTAGCGTTTACCGGACTGGACCAGCCCATGATCCGGTTCTAACGACCTCACATGACAGCGTTAACTCATTCGAATGACATGCTCGTGACGCCTGTCGGCGGCTGAGACGTCCAGCGTGCCATCGGCATGAACCAGCCGACCGCGCGAGAAGGTGGCGTGCACCTGACCCATGCCGGTGCGGGAGGCGGCAAGCAGGTCAGCGCGCAGGCCGACCCGGATCTGGCCGCGATCTTCAAGCCCCAGTGCCCGGGCGGGATTGAGCGAGGTGAGGCGTGCCGCGCCCGCCAGACCATCGGGATCGGTCTCCGCCAGCACCAGTACGGCGGGGAGCATGGCCGAGGGATGATAGTCTGCCGCCAGCAGATCGAGCAGACCGGCGGCATGCGCGTCACGGGCCGAAAGATTGCCGGAATAGGATTGGCCGCGCAGCGCGTTGGGAGCGCCCATGGCATTGACCATGCTGCGGCGATGCGCTTCCTCGGCTGCTTCCAAGGTCACTGGAAATTCGGAAATGTTGGCGCCCAGTGAGTCCATCAGCGTGACCTTTTCGACCGTGTCGTCGTCATGGCTGGCGACGGGCACGCCATGAAGGGCACAATACTGGGTGATGGCGCGCAGCGTCGCCGTCAGGTCGCCGGCCGTATCCCGCCGCTCCCTTATGCGTTGCTGCAGCTGTCCGGCGGCCGCTTCGAGCGAAATGCCCTTGTTTTTCGAGATATTGGCGGCCTGCAGGTCGAGGTCGCGATACTGGCCCTGGCCGGGCGTATGATCGCACAGCGACACCAAATCCACCGATCCTTCGCCCACGAGTTCCTTGACCACCGAAAGGGCGGCCGGGAACGTCACCTCAAAACGGGCATGCACGCGATGGTCGATGAGCAGGTGCGGCCGGGCCGCGACCACGGCCCGGATCAGGGCGCTGGTGAAGTCGTAGCTGCGCATGTGGCCATAGGTTGAGCCGGGCGCGAAGGACAGCGAGGCATAGGCCGTGGTGATGCCGGCTGTCGCCAGCCGCAAATCAAGGTCGCGCAGGCCCATCTCCATGGGCATGCGCACGCCCGGGCGCGGCTCGATCTCGCGCTCGATCATGTCGCCATGCATGTCGATCATGCCCGGGAGCAGCAACAGGCCCTGGCCTTCGATTCCGGCATGGGACACCGGCGTCTCGCTGATCTCGGCGATCAGCCCGTCCTCGATGCGCAGCCCGCCACGTTCGATGACGCGGTCGGCCAGGACGATGCGGAAATCAGAGAGCCACATGCTCCTCCTCCCCCGTTTCATCGGCCACGACGCGCGTGCTGAGATCGATCTCACGATCGATCAGTTGCGCCACGTCGCCGGGGTGATGGAACACCCCGATAATGGCGACACCGTGCGCCTTGAGCTCGGCGAGTCGGCGCAACAGGGCGGCACGGGCGCCGGCATCGAGCGAGGCGGTGGGCTCGTCGAGCAGCAAAAGCTTCTGCGGCTGGATCAGCGCGCGTGCCAGGTTCACCTTCTGCTGTTCGCCGCCCGAAAAGGTCGAGGGGTAGGCGCGCCAGAGTTCGGGGCGCACGCCGAACTGGTCGAGCCAGTGGCGGGCCTGATCGAGCGCCTCGGCCTGCGGCACGCCAGCCAGGCGCAACGGCTCGGACACGATATCCTGCGCCGCGACCCGCGGGCGGGCATTCAGGAACTGGGTGACAAAGCCGATTTCCTCACGGCGCAACAGGGCAATGTCGACATCGGCGGCATTGGCCAGGTCGATCTCGCCATGGTTGGAGCGATAGAACACGTGGCCGCCAACCGGCAGGTAGCTGCGCCATATGGTGCGCAGCAGCGTCGACTTGCCGGCGCCATTATGGCCGCGCAACAGCAGGAACTCGCCCTCATGGAGGTCGAAGCTGACGCCTTCAAAGGCATGCAGCATGCTGTCGAGGTGGTACATGCGGAAGGTCTTGGTCAGACCCTGAACGCGAAGCAGGGGCGTAGTTGTCATGGGATCACCTCAGAGCTTGGCGTGGACGAGTTGCTGGGTATAGGGGTGCTGCGGGTCCTGGAATACCTGGTCGGCCAGACCTTGTTCCACCACCTCGCCATGGCGCATGACCATGACCCGGTCTGCCATGGTGCGAATGACACCCAGATCGTGGCTGACCAGCACCATGGTGATCTGGCGATCACGCTGCAGGCGCTTGAGCGTATCGAGCACCAGCGCCTGTACCGAGACGTCAAGGCCGGTGGTCGGCTCGTCGAGCAGCAGCAGGGCCGGTTCGAGCGCGATGGCCTTGGCCAGCTGCACGCGCTGCTGCATGCCGCCCGAAAGCTCGATGGGGCGCGCATCCATGCGGTCGAGCGGGAATTCGGAGGCGTCGAGCGCCTCGCGGGCCTTGTCACGCAGCACATCGAAGCTGCGCTCGCCAGCGATCAGCAGGCGTTCGGCGACATTGCCGCTCGAGGAGTGGCGCATCAGCAGGCCCAGATGCGGGTTCTGGTAGACGATGCCGATATGGCGGGCACACAGCATGCGCCGCTCGTAGCGCGCCAGATCGAAGAGGTTCTCGTTCTCGCGACCGGGCAGGCGCAAGGTATAGTCACCGCCGTCCGGGGTGTCCTCGAGGTTCATCATCCGCAGCAGCGTCGACTTGCCCGAGCCGCTTTCGCCAACAATGCCCATGACCTCGCCCGGATAGACGGTGGCATCGACCTGCCGAAGGGCGCGGACATTGCCGAAACTCTTGGAAATGTCGCGCATGGTCAGCAGCGGCTCGGCCCGCATCAGGCGGGGGGCGGCGCGCTCCAGCGCCGGAAGGCCCAGATCAAGGCTCATGCTGAAAACTCCCCGTTGCGATACCAGGTTTCGCCGATCTCGCTCGGCGTGCCCTGGGCGGTATCGATGGCCTTGATGCCAAGATTGCTGTCGCTGACTTCAAAGACCGAGCCGCCACCATCCTGGGGCAGCTCGTTCATGAAGAAGCCGGAAACACCCGACCGGCGGCAGGTGAGATCGGCATGGTCTTCCACCAGATACGGCCGATCGGAGAACACCAGCGGCTCGACGCGCGTATAGGGCGGCACGGCGTAGAGCCGCTTTTCCCGTCCTGCCGAGAGAATGGTGAGGTGCCGGGCCATGTTGAGCTTGGGCACATCCCAGCGCGGAATGGGCGAGGGGGTCATGACGTGACGGCCATTGACCATGGAGGGATAGGACGCCCCCTGCATGATCCGGCCCTTGCGCACGATCTGCTCGTAAAGCGTCAGCCAGAGCTTGCCGTAATCGGCATCCGCATGCATCTGCCGGGCAATGGAAATATTGGGCTCGACCCCACGCAGCGGCTCAGGATTGGGCACCTGCAGCACCAGCACCTGGTCCTCGCGCATGATTTCTTCCGGCACCCGGTGACGGGACTGCACGATCGTGGCGCTCAGCGTATCCCAGGTCTCGGAGGCTCCCGACACGCGGGAAATGAAGCGCCGGATCGAGGCGGCATTGACCCCATCATCGGCGCCCTGGTCGATGACCTTGATCACCGAGTTCGGATTGACCAGCGTCAGTGTCGCCTGCAATCCGCCGGTGCCCCAGCCACGGGCCATGGGCACTTCGCGGCTGGCATAGGGCATCTGGCAACCGGGGACGGCGATGGCCTTGAGCATCTTGCGGCGCAGTTCGCGCTTGGCCGAGGCATCGAGGAAACCATAGCTGGTCGCGGCCCAGTCCTTGGTGAGAGTGGCAAGGCTCATAGCACGGGTTCCTCTTCGGGTTCGGCGACATAGGTTTCGCCCGCGGCTTCGGCCGCAGCCTTTTTCGCCTTGGCGTCACGCATGGCATCCAGGATTGACTGGAAGGTGACGTAGTGGGGCAGTTTGAAGTGAATGCAGAAGCCAGAGGCTTCGACGCTTTCGGTGTGGTAGAGGTAGAATTCCTCGTGAACCGCCGAGCCGACGGGCGCTTCGTCCGAATTGAGGTCGAGCGTTGCCGCGGCGATAACCTTGACCTCGTTCCAGCCGAAAGTGGCGGCAAAACCGAGTTCCAGATAGCCGCCCTTTTCCTTGGACGTCACCTCGGCCTGGCTGACACGGACGCGTCCGGCGGAAAATTCGGTGCCGCGCGGATGGCGGACGACCACCTCGGCTTCACCGATGCGCAGCTCGTTGACTGTCGGATGGGCATTGCCATAGCCGCGCATGGCGGCATAGCCGAGCGCCAGCACGCCACCGGTTTCGGCACGGGCGAGGCTTTGCAGACGATGGGCGCGCGAGGCCGGAAACAGCAAGGGTTCGCGCGTCAGGTCCGGAATGTCTTCCGGCGACACCGCGGACGCTTTGGCCGGCGCCACCAGACCCTGCTGGCGCTGCCAGTCCGCCAGGGACGGCTGCCTGGCCGGAGCGGGGGACGCTGCCTTGTTGACGGATGGCGGCGCGAACGGCTTGCCCAGGAGCACGTCGGTCGCTAGCACGCGGTGCGAATAGTCGAGCGTCGGCCCCAGGATCTGGCCGCCCGGAATATCCTTGAAGGCAGCGGAGATGCGGCGCTGGGTCAGCAGTTCATGCTGCTGCACCGGCCGGGCAATGGCCAGGCGCGGCTGGGTGGTGCGCCAGGCGCGCAGCACCAGCACTGCTTCAGAGAGTTCACCGCCAGTTTGGGCCAGGGCCAGCGCGGCCAGTTCCTCGTCATAGAGCGATGCCTCGCCCATTACCCGGTCGATCAGATAGGGCATGGTGGCGCGAATGGTCTCGACGCGCGCGGCGTCGATCGTGCCCAGGTCCTGGCGGAACAGCCGTTCGGCCTGTTCGATGGCCTTTTCGCCACCGCGGGTTGCAACATAGGCCATCTAGAGCACCTCCACCTTTGTCGAGCGCGGAATGCCGATGACCTGGTCGCCATCGACAAAGAAAATGTCGAAGCCTTCGGGATAGAGGCAGAGCATCTCGCGCATGGCCCAGAAGCCGGGCAACACCGCCAGCGCAATCTCGGTCGTGTCCTTGATGCCGGGGCCCGAAAGCCGCACGCGCTGGCCCGCATGGGCCACGGCGACGACCAGGGTCGCGCCATCGTCAGGGTAGACCGCGCTGCCGCAACTGATCCCGGCCAGCTGCCGGCCGGTCGTGTCGGGCGCGGACAGGAATACATGATCGGCCGTGTCGATCCGGTCGGCCAGCGTCGCGCCGCTGGCCACGATGTGCTCGCGCATGACGGGCGTATCGGCATAGGCGCTGCATTCGAGGTCAACCAGCGTTTCGGCGATAGCGCCAAAGCCGGCCTCGGGCAGGGTGCGGACATCGCCGGGGCGGGAGAGGGCCCATAGCAGAGCCTCGAACGTGGCGTTCGAGCGCAGTTCGACAGCGTCGGGGGGAGCGACAGTCAGCATCAGAAGGTCTCCATTTCAACGCGGGTGGCCTCGACCTGCCGCATGCGCTCGTCTTCGACATGGGCGAGATGCGCCTTTTCCTCGGCGAGGAAGCTGGCGCTGCCGGCATCGCGGCCGCGCACGGCAACGCTGAGATCGATCACGGCCATGGCCATGGCGCGTTCGAGATCGCGGCCGGTGACCATGCCATAGCCGACATGGCCGGCCGGGTCGGTGATATGGGCCTCGCTCACCAGCACTTCGCCCAGGTGAAAATCGACGTTCTGAACGGTGTCGCGCATCGGCACCATGACGAGACCGGTGCGGTTGGCCAGCACGGTAATATCGCCCAGTTCGCCGAGCAGGGTTTCAGCATGCTGCTTGAGGCGGTCTGGGCGGGCACGGGCGAGGATGGCGAGCATCTCGCCATGCTCGGGTCCGCCCGAAGGAGTTTCATTGAACATCGCTGTGTCTCTCGGTCATGACCGTTGGCTGGTCGGTTTCAAAGGTGAATTGCACGCGGTCGCCGGCCCAGACGGCTTCGGAAAAGCCTAGGGGATTGCCCTCGAGATCCGCGTCAATCTTCTGCACGACCAGCACCGATTGTCCGGGACGCAGCATCAGCATGCTGGCCTCGTGTTCCGAGGCGAGGCGGCTGAAGACAGTGGTGCGCTGCCGGCGATAGTCGAGGATACCGTAGGAGCGGTAGACTTGGGTAATGGACGGCTCGTTGCGCCGGCGTTCCGGCAGGTCGGGGAAGCGCCTGGTATCGTGATAGGCCCAGCCGATGCTGATGGGCAGGTCATTGGCAAAGCCGCGCCAGGAACGGGCAAAGACCGGCGTGTCCCTGGCGATCCCGAGCGCCACCGCCACGCGGCTGCTGGCCGGCAGCGTCATTTCGGCCAGCGTCTCGCCCGATGCCGTAAGGCCCTGGCTCACCAGGTTTTCGTGCCAGCGGGTGCGCGCGCCGATCACGTAGTTGAGCAAGGGCGCGCGCTCGACAAAGGTGCCGCGGCCATGCTCGACGCGCAGCTTGCCTTCGCCCACCAGCGCCGCCAGCGCTTTGCGCAGCGAATGGCGCCGCACGCCATGGAGCACGCACAGTTCCGGTTCGGACGGCAGCCGTGTATCGGCCGCCAACCGCCCGGAAGTAATCTCTTCATTGATTCGGTCCCGGGTTTCTTCCCAGGAATGTCCTTGGCTTCGCATATCATCAACTCATTCGAATGAGCTGGTTCTAGCGCGCCGAAATGACAGTGAAATGACGTTAGCGCTTTCCTGCGACAGTCCGGCGTCGACACATTCGAATGTCTCCCTTTTTGTCGTTTACCTGTCACAGAGCGTGAGTAGGGGATAGGCCAAGGAGACAACCCATGACTGCCATCGGCCTTAACCAGACTGTCCTTACCAATGCACGCATCGTGCTGTCCGACAGGGTCGTGGAGGGTGCTGTCGAGATGGCGGGCGGTGTCATCACCGAAATCGGCCCGGCCAGCGCGCGCGGCGTCGATCTCGAGGGCGACTATCTGATTCCGGGCCTAGTCGAGTTGCACACCGACCATCTCGAAACCCACTATGCGCCGCGTCCCAAGGTGCGCTGGCACCCGGTCGCAGCCGTCCAGGCCCATGACGCTCAGATTGCCGCCTCGGGCATTACCACCGTTTTCGACGCGATCCGCGTCGGCACGGACGAGCATGCAGATATGGGGGCCGCCGAACTGCGGATCCTCGCCGATGCGGTGACCGCCGGTGTCGAAGCGCGGCGCCTCCGCGCCGACCACTTCATTCACCTGCGTTGCGAGGTCTCGGCGCCAGATTGCCTTGAGGCCTTCGAAGGCATCATGGACCATCCACTGGTGCGGCTGGCCTCGCTCATGGACCATGCACCCGGGCAGCGCCAGTTCGCCAGTTCCGACGCCTATCGGGCCTATTACCAGGGCAAGCTCAAGCTGAGCGACGCGGCGCTGGCCGAATTCATCGCCCGTCGATCGCACGAATCGGTCACCTATGCGGATCGGCATCGCCAGGCACTGGCCGCGTTGAGCCATGCCCGCGGCATTGCGCTGGCCAGCCATGACGACGCCACAACTGACCATGTCGACAAGGCGCGTGACCTGGGCATCAGCATTGCCGAATTCCCCACCACATTGGAAGCGGCCAAGGCATCGCGCGATGCCGGCTTTGCCATTCTGATGGGCGGCCCCAATGTGGTTCGCGGCGGCTCGCACTCCGGCAATGTGTCGGCGCGCGATCTCGCCGCAGCGGGACTGCTCGACATCCTGTCCTCCGACTACATTCCCTTTTCCATGCTGCAGGCGGCGTTCTGCCTTGTCGATGCTGTGGACGGCCTGGATGTGGCGCAGGCCATCAGCCTTGTGACAAGACGCCCGGCGGAAGCGGCGGGCCTGCACGATCGCGGCGAGATTGCCCTCGCCAAGCGGGCTGACTTTGTGCAGGTCCGCATCGAAGACGGTATTCCGATCGTGCGCACGGTCTGGCGACAGGGCAGGCGGGTCCTATGAGCGGCGCCCTGGTAGCGGTCGTTGGGGCCAGCGGCGTAGGCAAGGACAGCCTCATCAATTTTGCCCGCGACAGCCTGGCCGGTGAGGTTGTGGTGGTGCGTCGCGCGGTCACCCGCCCGGTAGATGGCGGCAGCGAGGATCATGACAGCCTCACCGAGCAGGCCTTTGCCGCCGCTGAACGGGCCGGAGAGTTTGCCCTGAGCTGGGAGGCGCACGGCCTCAGCTATGGCCTGCCCATCGCGATGGAGGGCGATCTCGCCGCTGGTCGCGTCGTCATCGCCAACCTGTCCCGGGCGGCACTGCCGCGGCTGGTCGCGCGCTACCCCAGGGCGCTGGTCGTGGAAGTGACCGCCGCGCCCGAGATCATTGTTCGCCGCCTCGCCGGTCGCGGCCGCGAAGGGGGCGACGATATTCGCCGCCGCCTGGAACGCGGCGCGGGTTTCCCCCTGCCCTCCAGCACCATCCAGATCGACAATTCGGGTGATCTCGACCAGGCCGGCAATCGCTTCGTGGCGCTGCTGCGCGACCTCCTGCGCCAACCCGCCTGAAGGTATCGACAATGACAAAACTCAGCGACACGCCCTTCATCCACGAAACGGCCAAGGTCACCCAGTCCGCCCTGGGCCGCTATACCGAGGTGGGGGCCCACTGCCATGTGGCCTATTCGAGCATGGGCGACTATTCCTACTGCGCCGGCGGCACCCAGATCGCCTATACCAGCGTCGGCAAATTCGCCAATATCGCGGCCAATGTGCGCATCTATGCCTCCATGCATCCCATGGAGCGGGCCTCGCTGCACCACTTCACCTATCGCTCGGCCCAGTATTTCGAGGGCGAGGAAGACGACCAGACCTTCTTTGAGTGGCGCGCCGGCAATGACATAACCATCGGCCACGATACCTGGATCGGTCATGGCGCCGTGATCATGCCGGGCATCAGGATCGGCAATGGCGCCATCATCGGATCGAACGCGGTGGTGACCCGGGACGTTGCCGATTTTGCCATTGCCGTGGGCGTGCCCGCCCGCACCATCCGCCAGCGCTTCAGCGACGATGTGGCGAGCCGCCTCGACGCGCTCAAATGGTGGGACTGGAGCCACGCGCAACTGCATGCGGCGCTGCCGGACTTCCGGGCGCTGGGGATTGAAGCGTTTCTGGAGAAGTATGCGGGCTAGGGCGACGGCCTTGCCTCATACTCGATCGTCACCCTCGGGTCCGGCCCGAGGGCACTTCACTTACCCAGTGCACCGCAAGTGCAGAGCCCTCGGGTCAAGCCCGAGGGTGACGGCCAGTGTGAGTTGCATCACGTACCTTCGGGCACCCACAAACCCACCACAAACGCCCTGTGCATCGTCACGCAACCGTCACCAAATCTACATGCGCACGTAATCTGCCCGCCCTAGGTCTGCCACAGTTCAACGGCGAGGGCGTCCTGATGCTGAAGATTTCCAATGTCACGCGACGATTTGGTGACAAGGTTGCTGTCGACGATGTGACGCTGGAAATTCCGCAGGGCCAGATGGTCGGGGTCATCGGTCGTTCCGGCGCGGGAAAATCCACGCTGCTGCGCATGATCAACCGCCTCACCGACGTATCCGCCGGCGTCATCGAGTTTGACGGCGTCAAGGTCTCGGAACTGCGCGGCCGGACCCTGCGCAACTGGCAGCGCGACTGCGCCATGATCTTCCAGCAGTTCAACCTGGTGCCGCGCCTCGACGTCATCACCAATGTGATGCTGGGCATGCTGAACCAGCACAACACCCTGGCGTCCATGCTCAACCTGTTTCCGCGTGAGGATATCCTGCGGGCCATCGATATCCTCGAGCGCCTGGGCATTTCCGAACATGGCCCCAAGCGCGCCGAGGCGCTTTCGGGCGGCCAGCAGCAGCGCGTCGGCATTGCCCGCGCCCTGATGCAGAACCCGCGCATCATTCTTGCCGACGAGCCAATCGCGTCGCTGGACCCGATGAATGCGCAGGTGGTGATGGATACGCTGCGCCGCATTCACGACGAGGATGGGCGCCTCGTCATCTGCAATTTGCACACGCTCGATACCGCGCGTCGCTATTGCGATCGGGTCATCGGCATGCGCGCCGGCCAGATCGTGTTTGACGGCCGTGCCGAGGAACTGACCACGGCCGTGGCGCGCGAGATCTACGGCGCCGACGCCGGATTTTCCGAGGAAGCCACCTCCACCAGTATCGAGACCCTGAGCCGTCCGCGTGGCGTGATCGCCGCCGAACCCGAGCTCGTGGTCTGAGACCCCAATCCCCGGTTTGAAACCGGGGGGAACTACCACACACCGGAGACTGAAATGAACAAGCTTGTTGCAGCACTGCTGCTGACGTCCACGCTGGTCGGCCCTGGCTTCGCCCAGGAAATCACCGAATTCCGTATCGGCATCCTCGGCGGCGAAAATGCCCAGGACCGCATGACCTCGAACGAGTGCGTGCGCGCCTATGTCGAAGACCTGCTCGACGTTCCCACCAAGATCTTCACCCCGGCTGACTATGACGGCGTGATCCAGGGTCTGCTCGGCGGCACCATCGACATGGCCTGGCTCGGCGCCTCGGCCTATGCCAAGACCTACATCACCGACCCCGAAGCCGTGGACGTCGTGCTGGTCAAGACCAATCTCGATGGCTCGTTTGCCTATCACTCGATCGGTATCGCCCGCGCCGATTCCGGCATCACCTCGCTGGCCGACATGAAGGGCAAGGTGTTCGGCTTTGGTGATCCGAACTCGACTTCAGGCTACCTGATCCCGTCGGTGGAAATCCCCCAGGAAACCGGCGCCAGCATGGAAAATGGCGACTTTTTCAACGAAGTCCGATTCACCGGCGGCCATGAGCAGACCATTGTTGCCGTTGCCAATGGCGATGTGGATGCCGGTGTGACCTGGGCCGATGGCCAGGGTGACTGGGCCGATGGCTACAATTCGGGCGCCCTGCGCAAGGCCGTGGACTCCGGCATTGTCGACATGAATGACCTGGTCGAAATCTGGAAGTCCAAGCCAATTCCCGAAGGCCCGATCGTGCTGCGTCGCGCCCTGCCGGAAGACGTCAAGACCCAGGTCGTCGCGTTCCTGTCAGGCCTGCATGCGCAGGACGAACAGTGCGCCTACAACATGGCGGCTGGCGAAACGGCAGGCTTTGCCCCGATCGCCCACGAAGCCTACCAGACCATGATCGACCTGCGCCTGTCGCAGGGGAACTAGCCGCACAGACGCTTCGGGGCCGGATGCCAAAAGGTGTCCGGCCCTCGTCTCATGCACGGGAATGCACGCATG
>NZ_JAUYGL010000184.1 GCF_030689745.1 Devosia sp. | reverse complement strand
AAGGAAATTGGGTCGGAGGTGATGCCGCCGATGCTGCCACACCTGCATCAGATTGGTGATCAGGTTCGGCACGGTCATGATCACGATGGCGAAGCGCACATCATGGAAGGCCGCCAGGGCCGGAATCGCCAGGATGGGCGCACCGGCGCCCGTCGCCCCCTTCAGAATGCCCCCTACCATCAGGCTGCCGAAGACGACCACCAGCTCAAAAATCGGCACGTTATACTCCTTTACCCTGCGACTCGCCGCCGGCGGTAAGCCGTCCGGCTGATCCGGCCATTCGCCAGAACCTTGACCCGGCTGTCGCGTCGGCCAAAGGATGCGGCTGGTACCGTATCAGCACTTGTCGCAAATCGACACACGGACCGCGAGCCTGCCCCGGGTTTTTGCGAAGGGGCAATTCGAGCGCTGCGGCGATCAGGCGGCAGGATTGGCCGCGCCTTTGGCGCGATAGGCCCAGCCGGGACGTTGACATGGCGAGCGTCAGCATGCACCGTCAGAATCCTATATCGTATCGGATTTGTTGATGGCGCTGGTGTCGGTTGATGAGTGCAGGGCGGTGGCGCAGGCGGCGCTCCAGGCCGCCGGGGTGGACACCGAGCCGGCGCGGCTGCAAGTGGATCTGCTGCTCGACGCGGAGCTGCGGGGCGTGCCGTCGCATGGCTTTTTGCGGCTGGAACGGATCGTCGCCCGCATTGGCAATGGCGTGGCCGATCCGGCCACGCGCGGCGTGCAGCACTGGCGCGGCGACAGTTTTCTCAGTGTTGACGGGCAGCAGGGCCTTGGCCCGGTGGTGGCCATGCAGGCCGTGGAGGTCGCCAGCGCACGGGCGCGCCAGACCGGCATTGCCGTGGCGGCGATCGCCAATAACAACCATATCGGCATGCTGGCCTGGTATGCCGAGGCCATTGCGCAGACCGGACTGGTCTGCATCATCCTGACCACCAGCGAGGCGCTGGTACATCCCTTCGGCGGCGGCAAGGCACTGCTGGGCACCAATCCGATTGCCATCGGGGTGCCGACCGACACCGGCCCCTTTGTCATCGACCTGGCGACCAGCCTGGTGTCGATGGGCGAAATTCACGATCACGGCCATCGCGGCGTGGCGCTGCCGGCAGGCTGGGCGCTCGATGCCGAGGGGCAGCCAACCACTGACCCCGATGCTGCCCGGCAGGGTGCCATTGCGCCATTTGGGGCGGCCAAGGGCTATGCGCTGGGACTGGCCTTTGAACTGCTGGTGACGGCGCTGACCGGCGCGGCGCTGGGGCGGGAGGTGAGGGGCACGCTCGACGCCGATCACCTCAGCAATAAGGGCGACGTGTTCATTCTGATTGATCCGCTCTCGGGGCAGGGAGCGGCGCTGTCGGCCTATCTTGAAACCATCAGACAGACGCCACCGGCGCCCGGCTTCGAGCAGGTGCTGATCCCCGGTGAACGCGGGCGGGCGCGCAAGACCGCGCGGCTCGCCAATGGCATTGAACTGGCCGACGCGGTGTGGGCGACCATGCAGCGGCTGCGCCACTCTTCCCCTCCGACAGCGAGACAATCATGAGCCTGTTTGCCAGTATGCGGGCGCCGCGCACCATTGTGTTCGGGTCCGGGCAGCGCAATGCCGTGCCCGGCTATGCCCGGCCACTGGGCCAGAAGGCGCTGATCGTGACGGATGCCCGCATGGGCGCCAGTGCGGACCTTGCGGCCATGGTTGACGGGCTCAAGGCGGCGGGCCTGACGGTTGCCGTGTTCGATCAGACGCTGCCCGAGGTGCCGCTGGAGTGTATCGCGCAATGTGTCGCGTTCGGTCGCGCCTTCGGGCCCGATCTGCTGATCGGGCTGGGCGGTGGTTCGTGTCTGGATATGGCCAAGGTGGCAGCTGTCCTGTTGCGCCATGGCGGGTCGCCGCGCGACTATTTCGGCGAGTTCAAGGTGCCCGGTCCGGTGCTGCCACTGATTGCGGTGCCGACCACGGCGGGTACGGGGTCGGAGGCCACGCCGGTGGCGGTGGTGGCCGATAGCGAGCGCCTGCTCAAGGTGGGCATTGCCAGCCCGCATATCATTCCGCTGGTGGCGATCTGTGATCCCGAATTGACGCTGAGTGCGCCCGCCGGGCTCACGGCCATTGCCGGCGCCGACGCGCTGACCCACGCCATTGAAGCCTTGACCGCCGGGCCAAGGGTGGTGGATGCGGACAGCAGCCTGGACCACGTATTTCTGGGCAAGAACGCCCTGAGCGATGGCCATGCGCGCGAGGCGATTGGCCATCTGGCGCGGGGGCTGCGGCGTTCAGTCGACAATGGGCAGGATCTGGCTGCGCGCGAAAGCGTCATGTATGGCGCGCTGCTCGCGGGCCTGGCCTTTGGCACGGCGGGCACGGCGGCGGCGCATGCCATTCAATATCCGGTGGGCGCGCTGACCAAGACTGCGCATGGCGCGGGTGTGGCCTGTCTGATGCCCTATGCGATGAGTTTCAATCTCAGCCACGCCACCCAGTCGATGGCCGAGGTCGCGGTGGCGATGGGTGTGGCCGAGGCGGGCGACGACGCCAGGGGCAATGGCGAGCGCGCCATTGTCGCTGTCGAGATGCTGTTTGCCAGCATCGGCATTCCCGCCGATCTCAAGGCGCTGGGCCTGCGGGAAGATCAATTGGACTGGACCGCTGAACAATCGCTGGGCGCCGCGCGTTTGGTCAAGAACAACCCGCGCCCGCTCGATCTGTCGGCCATGCAGGCCATTGTCCGTGCCGCTTTCGCCGGGGATCGCACCCGGCTTGCCCATTAAGGAATTTCTCCATGCTCAAACTGCCTGACTCCCTGCAGTCCTTCGGTATCCAGGACACGGTCAAGACCGACCTTTATATCAATGGCGCCTGGCGCGCCGGTGCCGAGGGCAAGCGGATCGACGTGCTCGATCCCTCGACCGGCAAGACCATTGCCAGCGTCGCTGACGCCACGGTCGAGGATGGCATGGCTGCGGTCAAAGCCGCCCATGATGCGCTGCCGGGCTGGGCCGCCACGGCGCCACGCCAGCGCGGCGAAATCCTGCGCAAGTGCTGGGAATTGATGATGGCGCGCAGCGAAATGTTCGCCCGCCTGATCAGCCTCGAAAATGGCAAGGCACTGCCCGATGCACGCGGCGAAGTGGCCTATGCCGCCGAGTTCTTTCGCTGGTTCTCCGAAGAAGCGGTGCGGCTCAATGGCGATTTCTCGATTGCGCCGAGCGGCAACAACAAGATCCTGGTGACCCAGCAGCCCATTGGCGTGGCGGTGCTGGTCACGCCGTGGAACTTTCCGGCGGCGATGGCGACCCGCAAGATCGGCCCGGCACTGGCGGCAGGCTGTTCAGTCGTGCTCAAGCCTGCCACGGAGACGCCGCTGACCGCCTATGCCATGGCCGCGCTGATGGAAGAGGCCGGTGTGCCCAAGGGCGTGGTCAATGTGCTGACCACGTCGAGTTCGGGCAAGCTGGTTTCGGCCATGCTGCATGACGCGCGGGTGCGCAAGCTGTCGTTCACCGGCTCGACCGCGGTCGGGCGCAAGCTTTTGGTCGAGGCAGCCGATCAGGTCATCAACTGCTCGATGGAGCTGGGCGGCAATGCCCCCTTCGTGGTGTTTGACGATGCCGATTTGGACAAGGCGCTGGATGGCGCCATGCTGGCCAAGATGCGCAATGGCGGCGAGGCCTGCACGGCGGCCAATCGCTTTTATGTGCAGAGCGGCATTGCCGAGCGCTTCGCCAAGGGGCTGGCCGAGCGTATGGGGCAGATGCAGGTGGGCGCCGGCTACGCTGAGGGCGTGGCCTGCGGTCCGCTGATCAATCAGGGGGCGGTCGATCAGATGGGCGATCTGGTCAAGGATGCGGTCGCCAAGGGTGCCAGGGTTCTCACCGGCGGTTCGGCCAGTGGCGGTGACGGCTTCTACTTCCCGCCCACCGTGCTGACCGGGGTATCCGGTGATGCCGAGATGGTGCGCGACGAGATTTTCGGGCCCATTGCGCCGATTTCGGTGTTCGAAACGGTGGACGAGGCGGTGGCCATGTCCAATGACAGCGAATATGGGCTGATTGCCTATGTCTATACCGAGGATCTCAAAAAAGGCCTGCAGGTGGCCGAGCGCTTCGAGGCCGGCATGGTTGGGCTCAATCGCGGTCTGGTGTCGGATCCGGCGGCGCCGTTTGGTGGGGTCAAGCAGTCGGGCCTGGGCCGCGAGGGCGCGCATCACGGCATCATGGAATTCTGCGAAACCAAATATATTGCCGTGAGCTGGTAATGGCGGTTCCAAGCGCGGTGGCCGGCTTGCTGCGGCGCCCGGCGCGGCTGGGCGATGAAGTCTATAGCGCCATCTTTGCGCGCATCATGTCGCTGGAGATCGCGCCGGGTACGCGCATTTCAGTGGATGCGGTCGCGCGGCAATTGGGGGTGTCGCAGACCCCGGTCCGCGAGGCCTTGACCCGGCTCGAGGCCGAGGGGCTGGTGATCAAGACCCATCTGGTGGGCTATAGTGCAGCGCCACAGCTGAGCCCGGCGCAACTGGCCGAGCTCTACGAGTTGCGCCTGTTGCTCGAGCCGTTCGTCGCCCGGCAATGTGCCGAGCGGATGCCTGCAGCCGATATCGATCACCTCGCCTCGCTCTGTGCCGAGATGGAGGGGCTGTCGCTGCGCGAGGGGCTTGATGCCTATGCCCAGTTCGCCCAGATCGACATGGCCTTCCACGATCAACTGGCGGCCTGCGCCGGCAATCGGCTGGTGGTTGACGCGCTGGCGCGGCTGCACATCCATGTGCACCTGTTCCGCCTGGTGTTCAACGCCCGGGTTGTGGGCGCGGCCATTGCCGAGCATCAAGCCATTCTGAACGCCCTGCGCGCCCGCGATGGCGACGCTGCGGAGGCGGCGATGCGCAGCCATGTCGAGCAGTCGCGGCTGCGGTTCAGCGCGCCGTAGCGGTGCGGGCCGTCCAACAGGGCGACCGCCGCTCAGCGCTGCGGTGGCGTTGTCCTGGCGGCGATCAGCGCATGGGCGATATCCACGAAGCCGAGCCCGGCCGGTCGGCTGGATATCCATTTGGGCTTGGTGGGGATGTCGGCGAGCACGGGCAGGATATTGGCGACGCCAAAGGCGTTGCTGAAAAACCCGAACATTGGCGCGTCATTGCGGGAATCGCCGACAAAGGCCGTGCTGGCGGCGATCTCGTGCGGGGAAACATTGAGCTGGTGCAGCACGCGCTCGCTCATGGTGCGCTTGTCGTAATTGCCGTGCCAGCTATTGATGTGAATGGAACTGATGGCGACGCTGGCCCCCAGGGCATGGATGCGACGAGCCAGTGCATCGACCTCCTGCCGGGAATGCCCGGCGGTTTCGATGGCAATGTCGGCCAGGCGGAAACGCTGATCAGCCGAGAGAACAAATTTGCCCAGCAGCGGCCGGATGGCCTCAAGGTGCCGGGCCTGGCGTTCGGTCTGGATCGCCTCGTCTTCCCAGAAGGTCAGATCTACCTTGCCGCCCGAAAGGGTCATCGCCAGGGCGCCGCTTTCGCCGATGACCGCAGCGACTGGCCAGGCACGGACAATGTGCTCACACCAGCCGGCTGAACCGCCCGTTACCGGCACCACCTCGATGCCCGCATTGTGCAGATCCCAGATGGCCTGGTAGGTTTCGGGCAGCAATCGGCCCTGAGTGGTCAGGGTGTCGTCAATGTCGGTGAACAGGTAGCGCACGCCGCGCAATTGTTCGGGGCGCGGCGCCAGGCCCAGAAAGCTCATGCCGGGTCCTCGTCGCACAGCACGGTTTTGGTGCCCGCTGCGGCCAGGGCCTGCCGGGCACTGTCATCGTCGGGCAAGCGGTCGGTAAACAGCGTGTCCACCCGGGCGAACGGGACAACTCGCACCGAGGCGTCCCGCGTCCACTTGCTGACATCGGCGGCCAGCAATTGGGTGCGGGAGTTCTCGATCATGGTCGTGGTCGCCTGCGCTTCATTGTAGCTGAAATCGAGGACGCCCTTGGCCGGGTCGAGCGCGCCGGCGCCGATCACGGCGTAGGAGGCGTAGAATTTTTCAAAGAAGCGCAGGGCATCGGGGCCCACCACGTCGCGGTCATCATGGCGCATCAGGCCACCGGCCAGATGCACTTCCACCTGCGGCGCTTCGGACAAAACCAGCGCCACGTCGATATTGTTGGTCACCACGCGCAGGCTCTTGTGCTCGCTCAGCGCCGCAGCAACGAACTGCACCGTGCTGCCAATTCCCAGAAATACCGTGGAATCGGGTTCGATGACGCTGGCAATGCGCTGGGCAATGCGCTTTTTCGCGCCACTGTTGAGGGCCGCGCGGGCGCTGATCGAGATATTGCGGGCGGGCACGGGCAGATCGACGCCGCCATGAAAACGCCTGGTAAAACCCAGCTCACACAGGGCGTTGATGTCACGCCGCAGGGTTTGGGGGGTCAGGCCATAGCGGTCGGCAAGCTGCTCGATATACTGAACGCCTTCAATCTCCAGCCGTGCCAGGATGTCGCGCTGTCGGCTGGACAATCTGCCCCGATCCATTGCCTGCTACCCCAGAAAGAGTTTTGGGTTGTCGGTAATGACCCCGGTCAGGCCGGCGTCCCAGAATGAACCGAGCTCGGCCGGATTGTTGCTGGTCCAGGCGCGCACCTTGATGCCGCTTTGGCGGGCCTGCTCCAGAAAGCCGATGCTGAGCGACTTGTAGTTGAGGTGGATGGTGCGCGCCGGAATGGCGGCCAACCGGGCCTGCCAGTCTGCCGGCAGTTCGGACCACAGCATGGCCAGTTCCAGATCGGGTTCGCGCGCATGCATGGCCTTGAGGGCGTCGGGATCGAAGCTCGAGATCATCACCGGCACGTCCTTGTGCTCGCTGATGTCACGCTGCACCGCGTCCACCAGCTGGTCGAGCGAGCGGTGGTGCGGATGCTGCTTGATTTCGATATTGGCGCCGAGGCCCAGCTCGCCCAGCACGGCCATGACCTGGCTCAGCGTCGGCAGGCGCTCGCCGGCAAAGCGGGGGTCAAACCAGGCGCCGGCGTCGAGCGTCTCCAGGTCGGCGCGGCGCAAGGTCGCCAGCTTGCCGGTGCCCGAGGTGGTGCGATCGACGCTGTCGTCGTGGATGACCACCAGCGTTTCATCGGCCAGCAGGGCCACGTCCAGCTCCACCCAGCGCGCGCCCTGCTCGGCCGCGGCACGGAACGCGGCCAGGGTATTTTCCGGGGCTACGGCGGAGGCGCCACGGTGGGCCTGTACTTCGTCGCGGGTGGGGCCCGTTTTTGTGTTGGCTGTCATGAATGGTCTTTATGCTGGGCCGGCAAGGGCGTTGCGGCGATGGATGCTAGGCTGTTGCGGGGTCGTCGGTTCGCCGTCCGGTCGCCGAATTGAAGGGATGGAGGTCGGCGGGGCGGGCGAAGATGGTCAGCGCGGCACCCTCGTCAACATGGGGGCGCCCCTGGATGCTGAGCACCACGGACTGGTTTGAGCCCGTCAGCTTGACGTGAAGGTGGCTTTCGCCGCCGATCGGCTCGAGTAGTTCAGCTATGGCCTCGACCGTCACGCTCGGGCCCTCGGGGCGCTCCAGCAGCAGCGCATCAGGCCGGATGCCGACAATGTCGGTGTTCGGCGGCAGGGCCGAAAAGTCGGCGCCGGAAAAGGCCGACAGCGGCACCAGATTCATGGGCGGAGAGCCGATGAACCCGGCAACGAACAGCGTTGCGGGCCGGTCATAAACATCGGTGGGGGTGCCGATCTGTTCCACCAGTCCGCCATTCATCACCACCAGCCGGTCGGCCAGGGTCATGGCCTCAAGCTGGTCATGCGTCACATACAGGCTGGTGGTCTTGAGGCGGCGCTGCAGTTTGCGGATTTCGACGCGCATCTGCACGCGCAGCTTGGCATCCAGGTTGGACAGCGGCTCATCGAACAGGAAAGCGGCCGGTTCGCGCACAATGGCGCGACCCATCGCAACCCGCTGGCGCTGGCCGCCGGAAAGTTGGCGGGGCTTGCGATCGAGCAATGGTCCGATTTCGAGGATGTCGGCGGCTTCCTGAACCCGGCGATCGATCTCGGCACGCGGCGTGCCACGGTTCTTCAGGCCATATTCGAGGTTTCCGCGCACTGTCATATGCGGGTAGAGCGCGTAGTTCTGGAACACCATGGCGATGTCGCGCTCGGCCGGCTCGGCCTTGACCACGTCGCGGCCAGCGATCTCGATGCGGCCAGAGGTGACCGATTCCAGCCCGGCGACCATGCGCAACAGGGTGGATTTGCCGCAGCCGGAGGGCCCGACGAGAACGATGAGTTCGCCGTCTTCGACCGAGAGATTGATGCCCTTGACTGCAGGCACGGGGCCGTAATTTTTCTGCAGGTCGACGATATTGATCGTGGCCATGGCTTATTTCTCCGTTTCGACCAGGCCCTTGACGAACAGGCGCTGCATGAAAATGACGACAAGGACGGGGGGCAGCATGGCCAGCATCACGGCGGCCATGACGAAGTTCCATTGCGGCTCGGAATCGGCGGTTGCCGCCAGCCGTTTGATGCCCATCACGATGGTGTAGTAGCGGCTGTCGGTGGTCACCAGCAGTGGCCACAGATACTGCACCCAGCCATAGATGAAGAGGATGACGAACAGCGCCGCGATATTGGTGCGGCTGAGCGGCAACAGGATATCGCGGAAGAACTTCATCGCCCCGGCGCCGTCGACGCGGGCCGCTTCCATCAGTTCATCGGGCACGGTGAGGAAGAACTGGCGGAACAGGAAGGTCGCGGTAGCCGAGGCAATCAGCGGAATGATCAGGCCGGGATAGGAGTTCAGCATGCCCAGATCCGCCACCACCTTGAAGGTGGGGATGATACGCACCTCGACCGGCAGCATCAGCGTGATGAAGATGATCCAGAAGGCCACCATGCGGAACGGAAAGCGGAAGAACACGATGGCATAGGCCGACAGGATCGAGATGATGATCTTGCCCACGGCAATGGAGATGGCCATCACCAGCGAGTTCAGCAGCATGATCCACAGCGGTGGCGCGCCGGCGCTGGAAATGCCCTCATTGAGCATGAAGCTGTAGTTCTCGATCAGGTGCGGGCCGGGCAGCAGGGGCACCAGGCCGCGCATGAAGTCGCCGCTGCCATGGGTCGAGGCGACGAAGGCCAGATAGACCGGGAACACCACGATAACGACGCCGACGATCAGCACGAGATGGGTGAGGAAGGCCAGGAAAGGTCGGTTTTCAATCATTTCGGCGCTCCCTAATACTGAATTCGCCGCTCGACATAGCGGAACTGGATGGCGGTGAGAGCGATGACGATGATCATCAGGATCACCGACTGGGCCGAGGACGAACCGATGTTCAGCCCCAGGAAACCGTCGGTATAGACCTTGTAGACTAGGATGTTGGTGGCCTGGGCCGGACCGCCCTGGGTGGTGGCGTCGATGATGCCGAAGGTGTCGAACATGGCGTAGTTGATGTTGACGATCAGCAGGAAGAAGGTGGTTGGCGCCAGCAGCGGGAAGACGATGGTCCAGAACCGCTTGAACGGCCCGGCGCCATCAATGGCGGCCGCCTCGATCTGGGATTGCGGCACCGACTGCAGTCCGGCGACAAAGAACAGGAAATTGTAGGAAATCTGTTTCCAGCTGGCTGCCATGACCACGAAAATCATGGCCTGGTTGCCGTCGACCCGGTGGTTCCAGGCGATACCCATGCCGCGCAGCAGATAGGGCGCGATGCCAATGGTGGGGTTGAACATGAACCACCACAAAATGCCCACAACGACAGGCGCCACGGCATAGGGCCAGACCAGCAAGGTGGTATAGGCCCGGTTGCTGCGCAGCACCCGGTTTACCGCAACCGCCAGGATCAGCGACAGCGACATCGATAGCGCCGTCACGCTGAAGGCAAACACTGCGGTCCTGCCGAGCGAGCCGACATACATCGGGTCGACGAGCAGCCGGCGATAATTCTCGAACCACACAAAAGTGGTCTTGAAGCCAAACGGGTCTTCCCGTTCGAACGAGGATTTCAGTGCCTGGACAGCGGGCCAGATAAAGAAAATCAGGGTTACGGCAAGCTGTGGGACAAGCAGCCAATAGGGCAGGAATTTATTGGGGAAAGTGGTTCGCTTGGCCTGCATGCTCCGCCTCGTAACTGACTGCGCTCATGCGCAGAGACAATGGCGCTCCACCCTCGGTGAAAGGGTGGAGCGAGTTTGGGCCGGAGGGCCTACTGGTTGGCGGCTTCGAAGTCGCGCAGGATCTGATTGCCGCGCTCGACGGCGGAATCAAGCGCTTCCTGGGCAGTCTTGGAGCCGGCCAGCATGGCTTCGAACTCTTCATCCACCACGTTGCGGGCCTGGGTCAGATTGCCAAAGCGAACGCCCTTGGAATTGGCCGTCGGCGTGCCGCGAGTGATCTGCTCGATGGCGACGTCCGAACCCGGGTTCTGGGCATAATAGTCCTGCGACTGGCCCAGTTCGTAGGCGGCATTGGTGATCGGCAGGTAGCCGGTGAACTGATGCCAGCCAGCCTGGATCTCAGGCTCGCTGAGATAGGTGAAGAACTGGGCAACGCCCTTGTAGACTTCAGGATCCTTGCCGTTGAGCGCCCACAGCGTCGCGCCGCCGATGATCGAGTTCTTCGGCTCGGCGATCTCGTCGTCATAGTAAGGCAGGGGGGCAAAGCCGACTTCGAATTCCTTGGAGTTGGCGATGACGCCAGCGCGCCCTGCCGAGGAGTTCATGAAGATGGCGCATTCCTGCGCGTAGAATTTGGGAGCCGAGTCGGCGCCGCCAACCGGGCCACCATACTGGAACAGGCCTTCATCAGCCCATTTCTTCAGATTGTCCCAGTGCTTGACCTGTACCGGGCCGTTGAAGTTGAATTCGGTGGCGAGACCGCCAAAGCCGTTATCCAGGGTGCCAAAGGGCTGGTCATGGATGGCTGACAGGTTCTCGGTCTGGATCCAGGTGATCCAGGCGCTGCTGAGACCGCAGGAGGCGGCGCCCGATTCCACGATCTGCCGGCTCATGGTCTCGAGTTCGGCCCAGGTCTTGGGCGGCGTTTCACGGTCGAGGCCAGCCTTTTCGAACAGGTCCTTGTTGTAATACATGATGGGCGTGGAGGAGTTGAATGGCATCGACAGAATGTTGCCGTCGACGTCCGAATAATAGCCGGTCACTGGCGCGAGGAAGCCAGATGGATCCCACGGCTCGCCATTGTCGGCCATCAACTGGTAAACCGGATAGACGGCGCCCTTGGCGGCCATCATGGTGCCGGTGCCCACTTCGAACACCTGCACGATGGCGGGCTGTTCGTTGGCACGGAACGCGGCGATGGCAGCGGTCAGCGTCTCGGGATAGGTACCCTTATAGGTCGGAATGACCTTGAATTCAGACTGGCTCTCGTTGAAGCCGGTCGCGATTTCCTGAAGCTTCTCGCCCAGCTGGGCGTCCATGGCGTGCCACCAGGCGATCTCGGTCTGGGCAAAAGCCGGCGTCGCCGCCAGCATGGCGGTCAGCCCGACGGACAGGCACAAAACTTTCTTGGACATGCTCACTCCCTTATTATTATTGTGCTGGGACTTGCGCGTCCCAAGCTTGGCGCTATTTGACAGCATCGAATTTTCCTTTGCAAACAGGAAATGTTCATATGAACATTCATGGAGCCGCGACCGCACCGTTCCGGTCTGACGCGGCCTTTTAAATCAGGTATTTAGCAGTTTTATGACAGTGCGTTCGTATTGCCGGGCCTGTGCACAATCGAGCCGGCTGACCGGCTCATTTGAACATTTCGGCATGCGCCGCCGGTCCGCCTGATCGCCGTCTCGGGGTGCTGGCACCGGTCCATGCGTCCGGCGCATGGGTTGCATGCAACAACTTTTTCACCGCAGTGACGTTCCAAGCCCTACCGAAGCACCGCTACCGCGTATTGGTGGTTATAAAGTAGGTTCTAAGTGCCCCGTCCCCTGCACACTTCCCGTCGCCGCCGCCAGCTCCTGCAAGCTCTGGGAGCCTCGCTGCTGCTAATGTCGAGCACAGCCCTGACCTTCCCTGTGATGGCGCAGGAACCGGGGGCTTCGGCTTTCGACTTTGACAGCTTCAGCGCGCGGATGCAGGACCTTGCCACCACGGCTTTCGAGCCGTTGAGTGCCCTTGTCCCCGATCCCCTGCACAATCTCGACTATGACGCCTATCGCCGGATTCAGTATCGCCCGGATTCGAGCAAATGGGCCGATGATGGACATGGCTACCGCCTGCAGGCGTTTCATCTCGGCTGGCTCTATACCGAGCCGGTCAAGGTGTTCGAGATCGATGCGGGCGTGGCACGCCTGGTGGCTTTTGGCACATCTGATTTTCAGTATCATGACAGTGTCGTGGAGGAAGGTGTTCTGGCCGATGCTTTCCCCGGCGTGGCCGGGCTCCGGGTCAATTACCCGCTCAACAACCCGCAGGGCTATGATGAGCTGGTATCCTTTCTGGGCGCGAGCTATTTCCGCTCGCTTGGCCGGGACAATATCTATGGCCTGAGTGCCCGTGGCCTGGTGGTCAATTCCTGGGTCAACCTGCCCGAAGAGTTTCCGCGCTTTTCCGAGTTCTATGTGGAACGGCCGCAGCAAGGCGGCGCGTTGACCATCTATGCCGCGCTCGACAGCCAGAGCGTCACCGGCGCCTATCGCTTTGTCATTAGCCCGGCCAGCGATGCCGATCAGGAAACCACGATGGACGTGACGGCGCGGCTGTATTTCCGCAGCGATGTCGCCGAAATTGGCATCGCGCCGCTGACCTCGATGTTCCTTTATGCCGAGGCCAATCGTGGCGATTTCGATGACTACCGGCCGCAGGTCCACGACAGCAACGGGCTGTTGCTGGAGCGCGAGAGCGGCGAGGTGATGTGGCGCGCGCTCAACAATTCCACGACCCTGGGCAATTCCTATCTGTGGGAGAACAATCCCAGGGCCTTCGGGCTCTACCAGCGCGGCCGCGACTTCGTGAGCTATCAGGATGCGGGCGCCCATTATGAGCGCCGGCCCTCGCTGCGGGTCGAGCCTGTGGGCGCCTGGGGCCAGGGCATGGTCCGCCTCATCGAAATTCCAGCCCGACTTGAGGCCGACGACAATATCGTGGCGTTCTGGGTTCCGGCCGAGCCGGCACAGGCGGGGCAGTCGCGCGAGTTCGCCTATCGACTGCGCTGGGGCAATCTTGATCCGGACCCCAGGGCCACCACGGCCTTTGTCGCCGAGACGCGCTCTGGCGTGGGCGGCGTCTCGGGGGTGGAGAATGCGGAAAACCTTCGCAAGTTCGTGGTCGATTTCAGCGGCGGCGAGTTGCAGGACTTTGCGGACGGCACGCCGATCGACATTCTGGCCAGTGTCAGCGGTGGCGTACTGCGCAATTCGGTGCTGTCACGCGTTCCGGCCAATGGCGCCTGGCGCCTGGTGCTGGACGTGGAGACCGAGGGCGGCGCACCACTGGAGCTGAAGGCCTATCTGGTTGGTTTGGGGCGGAAGTTGACCGAAACCTGGCTTTACCAGTGGAGGCCGGCAGCATGAACTATCCAGCAGAATTCAACTTCGCCAGTGCCCTGCCGGACGCGCCGCTGCATATGCCCAAACAGCAATTGCAGCACCGCAGGTCATTGCCGCGCGCCATCATCGACACGCTTCTGGCGTTCACCGGTCGGTGATTGAGACGAATCCGGCCATGCATGGTGCAGCATTTTTTCGGTTGACCGCCCTGCTGGGTACCATTGTGCTCAGCGGGGTCGGCAGCTACCTGTTTTTGCGGTTCTCGGGTGAGGGCGGCATCAGCGCGCTCGACCTGTTGCGCACGGCTCTGATCGCCGTTAGCGGCTTCTGGCTGGTCTGGGGCAGCGTGGTCGCCATTCTGGGCGTGTTCACCCCGGTTGCAACGGCCCGGCCGTCGGCGGCGCCCCTCAAGGGCCGCACCGCTGTGCTGGTGCCGGTCTACAATGAAGACGCCATGGCGACCTTTGCGCGCATTGCCGCGATGAACGCCAGCGTGATTGCGGAAGGCCTGGCTGACCATTTCCATTTCATGGTGCTGTCGGACTCGCAATCCACGGCCTGCGTCGCCCAGGAAGCGGTGTGGTTCGAGCGCCTGCTCGCCGAGCCGCACAGTGCCGGGCGCATCTTTTACCGCCGGCGCGAGCGCAATATCGGGCGCAAGGCCGGCAATGTCGAGGATTTCATCGCGCGCTCGGGCGCGGCCTATGACTATGCGGTGATCCTTGACGCCGACAGCCTGATGGAAGGCGCAACCATGGTCGCCATGGTGCGGCGCATGGATGAGGACCCCGGTCTGGGCCTGCTGCAAACCGTGCCCTACATCATCAATGCCCAGACGCTGTTCGGTCGCTCCATCCAGTTTGCCGCGGCCTATCTGTCGCCGACCTTTGCGCGCGGTGCAGCGCTGATGCAGGGGCGCGACGGCCCCTATTGGGGACACAATGCCATAGTCCGCATCAGTGCCTTTGCGTCCAGCTGCGGGCTGCCCGAGCTTTCAGGCGCACCGCCCTTTGGTGGTCACATCCTCAGCCACGACTATGTCGAAGCCGCGCTGCTGTCGCGGGCCGGCTGGAAGGTCGAGGTCGATCCGTGCCTGGCCGGGTCCTATGAGGAGGGGCCCGAAAACGTCATCGAATATGCCAAGCGCGATCGCCGCTGGTGTCAGGGCAATCTGCAGCACGCCCGGCTGCTGGCGGCGCCGGGGCTGACATGGTGGAGCCGTTTCACCTTTGTGCGCGGCATCATGGCCTATCTGGCCTCCCCGCTCTGGCTGTTGCTGCTGGTCAGCAGCATCGTGGCCGCCATCTTTCCCGATATGCCCGTGGTCCTGTCCGGCCTCGGCCCGCCGCCGGTGCCCTTCTGGACGCTGGGTCTGGCCGTGGTCCTGACGCTGGTGCTGCCCAAGCTGCTGATCGTGGCGCGCGGCCTTGTTGACGGGCGCAATCGGCGGTTCGGCGGCACGCCGGTGGCCCTGCTGTCGGTGCTCGGCGAAATCGTGCTGTCGACGGTTCTGGCGCCCACCATGCTGCTGCTGCAGACGCGTGCCGTGTGCCAGGTGCTGCTGGGCATTGATGGCGGTTGGCCGCCCACGCGGCGGGGCCAGAACAGTGTGAGCATCGCGGATGGGTTCCGGGCCAGTTGGTGGATCGTGGCGCTGGCGATGCTGGCGCTTGCCAGCACGCTGGTTTTTGCGCCTGCCGCCGCGATCTGGCTGGCGCCGGCCACCCTGCCGGCCATGGCGGCGCCAGTGTTGATCGCGGCGACCTCGCGACCCAGGCGCCGATCGTCTACGCTGTTCCAGACGGCAATCGACGTGACCCCGGCATCGATCGTGGTGGCGCATGCGACAATCCTGGCCGCCTGGGCCGGCCCGATGAGCGCCGCCGACACTGCTGCGGCCATGGCCGACAGGAAGGCGCCGCGTCATGTCTCAGCCTAGCATCACCCGCACCGCGCGGATGGCAGCGGAAGGGCGGGCACCAGACGCCAGCCCCGTGGCCGCCCGCCAGCAACTGGTCTCCCCGGCGCCGCGCGACCTGCGGCTCGACATGTTCCGCGGCGTCGCCCTGGTGATGATTTTCATCAACCACGTGCCGGGCACCCTCTACGAGAGCTTCACCAACCGGAATTTCGGCTTTTCCGATGCCGCTGAAGCCTTTGTCTTTATGTCGGGCATGGCGGCCGGGCTCGCCTATTCCAAT
>NZ_JAUYGL010000092.1 GCF_030689745.1 Devosia sp. | reverse complement strand
GCGAAGCGATGACCTCAATGCTGTAGCGGGTCGCGCCCATGGTGATGGTTGCAGAAAATCCTGGCCAGGAGTCGGGCAGGCATGGCGCGACAAGGAGACGGTCCCCGACGCGCGTCATGCCCAAAATGGCTTCTATTCCCGCGCGATGCATCCAGCCGGCCGATCCGGTGTACCAGGTCCAGCCGCCACGGCCGACATGGGGAGCGACCGAATAGACGTCGGCGGCAACCACATAGGGTTCGACCTTGTATCGATCCACCTGCTGTGGCGTCGTGGCATGGTTGATCGGATTGAGCAGGGCGAAGAGGTCGTGGGCCTTGTTGCCCTGGCCGAGCCTGGCAAAGGCCATGATTCCCCACATGGCAGCGTGGCTGTATTGCCCGCCATTTTCGCGCAGCCCCGGCGGATAGCCCTTGATATAGCCGGGATCGCGCGGGGTCTGGTCGAAAGGCGGGGTAAACAGCAGGGCAATACCATCTTCTGGACGAATCAGATGGCGTTGCATGGCGGCCATGCCAGCCGCTGCCCGGATGGGATCTGCGCCACCAGACAGCACGGCCCAGGATTGCGCTATGGAGTCGATCTGGCACTCGTCGCTCTGCTTGGAGCCGAGCCAGGTGCCATCGTCAAAGGTAGCGCGCCGATACCATTCGCCGTCCCAGGCGTGGCGCCCAAGGGCCGTCTTGGTGCGGGCCAGATGGGTACGCCAGCGCTGCGCGCGCTCTGGCGCCCGGGCCTCCGCCTGGGGCAGGAACAGCGTGAGGGTACGGATCAACAGCCAGGCGAGCCAGACGCTCTCGCCCTTGCCGCCCTCGCCGACACGGCTCATGCCGTCGTTCCAGTCGCCGGTGCCCATCAAGGGCAGGCCGTGTTTGCCCGTCAGATCAAGGCATTGGTCCAGTCCGCGTGCACAATGCTCGAACAGCGTGGCGGACTCTTCGGCAATCATGGGCTGGAAGAAGGCATCGTGCTCTTCGGGGAGCAGCCTGGGCCCTTCAAGGAAGGGCACGATTTCTTCGAGAACCGCCGCATCGTCGGTCGCGGCGACATAGGTGGCCGCCGCAAAGGCCAGCCAGACCCGGTCATCGGAGATGCGGGTCCGGACGCCCTGACCCGACTGGGGCAGCCACCAATGCTGGACATCGCCTTCGGGAAACTGACGGCCCGCCGCGCGCAGCAGGTGATGCCGCGTTTCCTCGGGGCGGGCGAAGGTGAGCGCCATGCCATCCTGCAACTGGTCGCGGAAGCCATAGGCGCCGCTGGCCTGGTAGAAGGCCGAGCGGGCCCAGACGCGGCAGGCCAGCGTCTGATAGAGCAACCAGCCATTGAGCATGATGTCCATGGCGCGGTCGGGCGTCTTGACCTGAACGGTGCCAAGCAAAGCCTGCCAGTGGTCGGTAACCTCGGCCAGCACGGCATCGAGATCGGCCTCCCGATAGCGCGCTATCAGTTCCCGGCTCGCCTCAGCTGAAGTGCATTGGCCCAGCAGTGATGTCACTTCCACCGACCCGCCGGGCTTCAATTCGATGACCTGTTGCAGCGCCGCGCAGGGATCCAGCCCGGCGCCGCTCGCGCCGGCCAGCGGGGTTTTCACCAACAAGGCGGCGGGCGTAGCCGGACCGCTATGGCGCCCGAGGAATTCGGTACGATCGGCCGTCCAGCTCGTCTGTTGCCCAGCCAGGTCAGCGAAAGCGATCCGGCCACAAAACGCTGAACTCCACGGGTTGCGGGCAAAGATGGCGCCGGTATCGGCATCTGCTTCGGTGATGATGAACGGCGCCGAGGCCCCGCGCGCGGTGCCGAGCACCCATTCGGCATAGTAGGTGACGGAGAGACGCCGTGACTTGCTCGACTGATTGGTGAGTGTGAGGCGCGAGATCTTGATCGGGTCGCCCAGGGGCACATATTGCAGCAGGTCGCTGGCGATGCCATTGGCCGTGTGGGTGAAGCGGCTATAGCCGAAGCCGTGCCGCGCGATATAGGTCCCACCATCGCGGATCGGCTGCGCCGTCGGGCTCCAGAGCTCGCCACTATCCTCGTCGCGCAGGTAGAAAGCTTCGCCGGTCGGGTCGGTGACCGGGTCGTTGGACCACTGCGTCAGCTGGTTTTCACGGCTGTTTTCGGCCCAGCTATAGCCGCTGCCTTCGGTGGAAACCTGGAAGCCGAAATCGGGATTGGTAATGACGTTGATCCACGGGGCCGGGGTGCTCTGGTCGGCGTTGAGGACCGTCACATACTCGGTGCCATCCTTGTCAAAGCCCCCCAGGCCATTGAAGAATTCCAGCGCCGGCGCCGGCAGGATGACCGGTCGCGCAGTGCGTGGTTCACGCAATGGCAAGGGCGGCACTGGCAGGCTCGGCATCAGATCGAGTTGCTGGCCGATCGGGCCGTGATGGGCGTTGAGAACCACCCGCGCCACCGAGCGGAGCAGGGCGCGTGCCTCAAGGCTCATCAGGTCGGCGCGCAATATATGGACAGTGCCCTGCTCGAGCGGCTCGCCATGGCTTGCGCGCAGCTGGCTGCTCCGGACCGCGGTCTCAATGGCGATCTGCAGGTCCTGCACATAGGATGAGCCGCGATCATTGATAATGACGAGATCGACGGCAAGCCGCTTCATCTGCCAATATTCCTGGGCGCGCAGCAATTGGCGAACCTGGGCGATATCCTCGATATCCTCGATGCGCAGCAGCACGATCGGCAGGTCGCCAGAGATGGCCAGCGGCCATAGTCCCGGCTGCGAACCGGCGCCGCGGATGATCAGTTCGGAGGCGGGGCGGAAGCGGCGGTCGGCGTAAAGCAGCGGCGCGGCCAGGCGCTGGAAGTCGGCAGCCTCCTGCGCTTCGACGTCGAGATGGCGCAGCTGCACCTGGGCCTGGGTCCAGGCCAGCGTCTGGGCGCGCTCGAAGGCGCTGCGGTCATGGTGTTTGTCGAGCAGATCCAGCAGCTCGGCGCGCGAGGCGGCAACAATGGTCCAGAAGGCGACGCGCGAGACCTTGCCGGGCACCACGCGCAGGCGCCGGCGCAGGGAAAAGATCGGATCGAGAACCGTGCCCACCGTGTTCGACAGCGGCTCACCGGCCTGCAGCACGGCTGCATCACTCAGCGTACGGGCCGCGCCGATGAAGCGCGCCCGGTCGGTTTCATATTGCGGATCGGCAGCAAGTTCGCCTTCCACGACCGCGAAATGGGCGGCCCACACTGCCGGATCGGCCGCCGAGCGGGGGCGGCGGGTCGCGATAATGGCGTCGAACTCGGCAAGATGCTCGGTCTGCACGAACATCTTGGCGAAGGCGGGATGGGCATTGTCTGTCGCCGGCGTGGTGAGCACGATTTCGGCATAGGATGTCAGCTCGATCTCGCGGGCGCGCCGGCCGGTATTGGTCAGCGTGACGCGGCGCACCTCGGCATCGTCTTCGCTCGACACCAGCACATCCATTGCCGTGGTCAGCGAACCGTAACGGCGGGTGAACTCGGCATGATCCTCCCCGAAGATCACCTCGTCATGGTCGGCCTCGTTCTTGACCGGCTGCGCGCCAGCAGACCACACATTGCCGCTCTGGATGTCGCGCAGCATGATGAAGGAGCCCCAATTGTCACGGGTCGCATCCTCGCGCCACCGCGTGATGGCGATATCGCGCCAGCGGCTATAGCCGGCGCCCGCCGCCGTGAGCATCACCGCATAGCGCCCGTTCGAGAGCAGATGGGTCATGGGCCGGCGCCCGGAAGGCAAGCGCGTGCTGCGGACAGCGGGCGCTTCCCCAATGGCCTGGGCCGGGGAGGCTTTGACTTCCTCGGCGCGCGGATGGGTGGTGACGATGTCGCGCGGCACCCGCTCCTGCAACAGCAATTCGCTGGCCCGGATCATCGGCTCGCGATGGAATCGATCACGCATCCGGCCGTCCAGCAGCGTATTGGCGATGGAGACAATGGTCATGCCCTGGTGGTGGGCCATGAAGTTGCGGACAATGGCGACGTCCTGGTTTTCCGGCACGCGGGAGCGGGTGAAGTCCAGCGCTTCAAAAAAGCCATAGCGGCCACTGGCGCCCAGTTCGGCGAGACGGCCATAGTTGCGCAGCGCACCGTGCGGATCGATCATGGCGGCCAGGCCGGTCGCATAGGGCGAAATCACCACATTGTCGGACAGGCCGCGTTTGAGACCGAGCCCGGGCACGCCAAAATTGGAATACTGATAGGTAAATTCCATGTCGCGCGCATTATAGGCGGATTCCGAGATACCCCACGGCACCCCAAGCGAGCGGCCATAGGCCTGCTGGCGTTCCACCACCAGCCGGCTGGTTTCTTCGAGCAGGCTCCCCACGGGCTCTTCCATCACCAGTGACGGCATCAGGTATTCGAACATCGAGCCGGACCAGGAGATCAGCGCCGATCCATTGCCCAGCGGGGTGGCTGCCCGGCTCAGCCGGAACCAGTGCTGGGTGGAAACATCGCCCTTGGCCACGGCGAACAGGCTCGCCAGGCGGGCCTCGGAGGCCAACAGATCGTAGCAGCTGGGATCAAGCGTGTTATCGACCAGCGAGTAACCGATCGACAGCAATTTGCGGTCGGGTTCGAGCAGCCAGGCAAAGTCCATGGCCATCGCCATCTCGCGCGCGCCATCGGCCAGGGCCTGCAGGCGGGCTGTCAGATCGATCGCAGGGGCGTTGGCCTGCAGCAGGTCGCGCTCATGCTCGAAAGCGGTCTTGCGCAGCGCTTCGCACCAGAACACCAGGTCAAGTGCGCTGGTATGGCCCACCACAGGGATAATATCCTGCGCCACCCTGGCGGCTTTTTCGGCCAGCCGCCGGAGCGTGGGCGTCAGGGCCTCGGTGGGGCGGGGGGCGTTGAGCTCGGCCTCAATCGCGTCCAATGCCGTCGCCAGCTGCAGCCCGGCTTCGCCCTGGGCTGCGGGCAAGTCGGCAAGCGCCGCGCGCGCCAATTGCAGTGTATCGGTCAGACCGGCGCGGCCATCCAGTGCCAGGGGCGCCAAGGTCCACTCTTCGCAGGCATTGGCCAGGGCGATCAGGTGCCCGGCCAGATTGCCGCTATCCACCGATGAGACATAGATCGGGTCGAGCGAGCGCAGATCCTGGGTGTCGTACCAGTTGAACAGATGGCCGCGGAATTTGGTCAGCCGGCGGATCGAGGCAAATGTCGCCTCAAGCCGCTCGGTGGTTTCGATTGTCCCGGCCCAGCCGAAATCCCGGGCCGCCACGGTCGAGAGCAGATAGAGCCCGATATTGGTCGGCGAGGTTCGGTGGGCGAGGGCGGGCTGCGGGTTCTCCTGGAAGTTGTCCGGCGGCAGCATGTGATCGGCCGGCGTGACGAAGGTCTCGAAAAACCGCCAGGTTCGGCGCGCGATGAGCCGCAGCGCATCGGTATCGGTCTCGGACAGCACCAGGCGCCTGGGCAAGGCGGGCGGGCGGCTGGCCCAGCGCGCCAGCGCCGGCGCACAAAACCAGAGCAGGGCAAACGGCAAGACCAGGGGCCAGGACCCCGGCGCCAATATCACGGCGCCGGCACAGATAATCAAGCCGAACGCCGTGCCGCCGGCCATGAACCGGTAAAACCCCGGCAGATCCAGCTCCGGGCGGTTCATCGATTGAGCGGCGGTGGTCCATTCCAGCAGGTTGCGGCGGGTGATGAACAGCCGGTTCAGCGTGCGGACAATGGCGTCCCCCATGCGCCAGGCCTGATCGGGCAGGAAGGCGATGACCAGAAATATCTGCATGGCCGCGATCCGCAGATCAGCCGCGACGGCTTTGAAATGGTTGCGCAACTGCACCCCGGTGCGCCGGTGCAGCACCGACAGCAGGGAGGGCAGGAACGCCGGCAGCGCCAGGGTGCCGAGCACAATGATGGCCGCGAGCGCGCCCGGCCATACCGGCAGCAGAAAACTCATGCCCAGGCTCAGCAGGGCGAATGGCGCGACCAGGGAGCGGCGCAGATTATCCAGCATCTTGCCGCGTCCGACGGCAGGAACGGCAGCTGCGGCGCGGCGCGCGAACAACCAGGGCAGCAATTGCCAGTCGCCGCGCGTCCAGCGATGCTGGCGCATGCTGGCAACGTCATAGCGCGCGGGCACACCCTCGACCACTTCGATATCGGAGGCGAGGCCCGCCCGGGCAAAAATTCCCTCGAACAGATCGTGGCTGAGCAGGGCGTTTTCGGGCACCCGGCCATCCAGCGCCGCCTCGAAGGCGTCGACGTCATAGATGCCCTTGCCGGTATAGGAGCCTTCGCCAAACAGGTCCTGATAGATATCGGAAACCGCCGCCGCATAGGGATCCATGCCGCCTGGCCCTGAAAAGGCCAGCTGATAAAGCGAGCCGTCACTGCCCTGCGGCAGCGATGCGGTGACGCGCGGCTGCAGAATGCCGTAGCCCTTGACCACGCGATTGCTGGCGGCGTCGAACCGCGGGCGATTGAGGGGATGGGCCATCTTGCCGATCAGCCGCGACGCGGCCTCGCGGGGCAGGCGGGTATCGCTATCCAGGGTGATGACATAGCGCACATCGGCCGGAACCTGCGGCGCGACGCCGGCTACCGGGACGAAAGTGGTATCGGTCGCCCCGCGCAACAGCCGGTTGAGCTCGTGCAGCTTGCCGCGCTTGCGCTCCCAGGCCATCCATTTGTTTTCACTGGCGTTGAACAGGCGTCGGCGATGCAGCAGGATAAAGCGATCGCCGGCCGGGGCGGGGCCGTAGCGCTGGTTCAGCTTATCGATGGCCGCCGCAGCCGTCGCCAGCAGGGCCGCATCACCCTCGATTTCCTCCTGATCGGCATCGCGTCCATCCGGCATCAGCGCGAACACTAGATCGCCGCTGGCGCCAGACAGATGGTGCACTTCCAGCCGCTCGATCTGCTCGAGCAGGTCGGCTTCGTTGGTGAGCAGCGTCGGCACGACAATCAGCGTGCGCATGGATTGCGGGACGCCGCGAAGGAGGTCCATTCCCGGCAGGGAGGTTGCGCCAAAGCTCCAGGTGATAGCCCGGTTGACCAGAGCGGTCGCCACGTCGGTCATTGGCAGGAAGGCGATGACAGCAAAGGCCGCCAGCCACCCCCCTGTTGCGCCACAAGTGGCCAAGGCCCACAGCGCCGAGGCCAGCAGCAAAGCGGTGACGGCGAGAATGCTCCCGACATAGCCGGCAATGCCGAGCCGGACGTTGAAGCGGCTGATCAGCAGGCGCGGCGGGGCGCGGAAGCCGATGGTCTGTTCGAGCGCGGCGCGTCCTTCGGCAATCAGAAAATACCCAGGGTCCGACTTTCGCTCCGCTTCAGCGGTTTCGATCGACGACTGCACCGCAGCCAGCGCCTTGTCGACGATGTCGAGTTCGGTGAAGCCGGAGCCGCGCGCCAGTTCCTCGACGGCGTTGCGGTAAAGATCGCGGGTGGCGAAATCCATGTCGCCGAAGGCGCTTTTGGCGCGCAGTCTGGCGTCGACGAGGCTGACGCTCTCGAACAGCTCCGCCCAGTCGATATCGGAGATCAGCCGCATGCTGGTGATGATGTTGCGCACGCTGACATTGGAGGCGCCCTGCTGCTGCTGGGCCAGCTGGACCACGGCTTCGACCGAGGTGCCCTGCAGGCCCAGCCGCTCTTCCAGCCAGCCCAGGGCAGGGGTCGTGCGCGGGTCGCGGTCGCGCAGCCGCTTGGAAAGCTGGGCAGCAAACGCCGTCGATAGCGGCGCCGAGGAGCGCAGGCCAATGTCGGCGTCGAGCGCCGAACGTGCATTGCCCGAGACCAGCAGCCGATTGGCCAGTTCATCGGCGTCTGCCCGCTTGAGCTGTCCCAGGCTCATCTGGTCGGCCAACCTTCTGAGGTTCTCGATGAGGACGATGCGCAGGGTAATGGCGACGGCCCAGAGTTCACCAATGGTCAGCGGTTGCACGCGCTGGTAGGCGGTGATGAAGCGGACCAGCGTTTCGGGGTCGATATGGCTGTCAGTGTGGGCAACGAAAGCCCAGGCAATGCCGAAGACACGCGGATAGCCGGCAAACGGCCCTTGGGCGAGCTTGGGCAATTGGCGATAGAAGCCGGGTGGCAAATCGTCCCTGATCTCGCGAATCTGCTCTTCGATCAGGTGATAATTGTCGAGCACCCATTCAGCGGCGGGCTCCACCTCATGGCCCTGCTCCACTTCTGTGGCACTGGCGCGGTAGGCTGCCAGCAACACGGCAGCGTTCTCGTTCAACCGTGCACTCAGCGACAGCACGCGCGGCGGGGTGCGGGTAACGGGCTGTTCTGCCGCCAGCGTTTCAGCGTGCTGCTCAAGCCGCTCTATGCCAAACAATTCTCCCCGTACCGGTGCCTTATCGTCCCAAACCGGCGATGACGAGCGTATTCTCCAGGCGCGGCGCGGAATCGAGGGCATGAAAATTTTCCTTGCAGATTGTCTCGCAACAACCGCGAGAAGCCGCGCCGGTCAGGACGCGGATAACAGTCAATTGGCGCAGGATATTGGCGAGCTGCACCGCAGCGGAATTGGGTGCCTCCTCCGGTTCAGCAATGTGGGTCCACGATGGGGCGCGGCATCGACCACCCCTGGCTGTGGTCACCACATGCGGGATCAGTGTTGCGCTTCATCATACATGTTCTGAGGGTTGATTGGTCGGTTTAATTTGGTGGGGCAGTTCGATGCCGCACACCCGATCCGCTTCGCTCCGGCGGCCCTCAGTTCATTGCGGCACAGCGCCGGGCGCTTTCGCGCGCAAGGATCGCGCGGGCGGCATGGTCGGCGATCGGAATGCCGAGATCGGGGGAGACCTCGCCCGCTGCGATCAGCGCATGGTAACGGGCGCAACATACCCGCAAAAACGAGGTGAAATTGCCCAGATCATGGTCGGCGTCCATAGCCTCGTGCCACAGGCGCGTGATGAGCTGCGCGACGGTCATGCCGTCGCGCTGGCCAATTTCGCCGAGCGTATCCCAGAAGTGGTTCTCGATCCGGATCGAAGTGGCAACCCCGTCAATGCGCAGACTATGGGCGCGGCTCTGCCATTGGCTGGCGTCAGCCTTGATGAAGAGTTCACACATTGAGGGGCTCCCTTGGCGTTGAAGTCAGAGGATGGCGAGGAACTGTTTCAGCCATGCCGGGTGGGCGGGCCACGCCGGCGCACTGACCAGATTGCCATCAGTCACCGCCTCTGTCACCGCAATATCGGCAAAAGTGCCGCCCGATGCGGTGACCTCATAGGCGCAGGCCGGATAGGCCGAACAGGTGCGCCCCTTGAGCACGCCGGCAGCGGCCAGCAATTGTGCGCCATGGCAGATGACCGCAACCGGCTTTCCAGCCTCGAAAAAGTGCTGCACCTTCCTGATCACTTCGGGGTCGAGGCGCAGATATTCCGGCGCGCGGCCGCCGGGAACAACAAGGGCATCGTAGCTGGCAGCGTCGGCCGTGTCGAAATCGGCATTGAGCGCGAAATTGTGACCGGGCTTTTCCGAATAGGTCTGGTCGCCCTCAAAATCGTGGATCGCCGTCTTGACCGTGTCACCAGCCTTCTTGCCGGGACAGACAGCATCGACGCTGTGGCCGGTCGCCAGCAGCGTCTGGAACGGCACCATGGTCTCGTAGTCTTCCGTGAAGTCGCCGGTAATCATCAGGATCTTCGCCATCATTATCCTCCATTTTGATGGTTGAGAGCGCACGATAGGCGCGCCACCGGGGCGACGGGTGTTACCCCGATACTACGCCACACAGCGCCTCTCGCCCGCAAGCAGCGGTGCCGAACGGGACGCCATGGTCAAACAAATCAGGGCGGCGATTGATCCGGCTCAATGACGGTGTCCCGTAGCCTGATAGGCATGGCGCCATGGAGCACGATCAGGGTAGCGGGATAGCAGATTGGAACTTGGACCCATGACTGGTCTTCGCGCCATCAATCTCATCCTCGGCGCCGTCATGTTGGCGGTGGGCGTCATAGGGGCCATACTGCCGCTGCTCCCGTCCACGCCTTTCCTGCTGGCTGCGGCCTGGTTCTTTTCGCGCGGTTCGCCACGAGCCGAGCAGTGGCTGCTGCAACACCCCGTATTGGGCCGGCCGCTGCGCCATTGGCGCCGGGAACGGGCCCTGTCCAATCGCAGCAAGGTGCTGGCCATCGGTATGATGGCAGCGAGCTATGCCCTGCTGCTGTTCGGCACGCAGCCGGGCCTACCGCTATTGATTGGCACAGCGGTCATTCTGACCCTGGCTGGTAGCTTCATCGTGACCCGCCCCAAGCCGCTGGACGATGCGGACTGACGGGGTTTGAACGCTGGGCAGGGATTCCGTCGGAGCCATGCCTGCACGTTCATGGGTTCATTCGACAATCATCGAAATACGCTTGACAGGGCCTTGCCAGGCTATAGGCTATTTCCATGAAAATCGAAACAGCCGCCGCCCAACTGGAAGCTCTGGGCAACACCACAAGGCTTACCATCTATCGCACGCTGGTCCGTGCGGGCGAGGGCGGGCTTGCGGTCGGCAAGCTGCAGCGCAAGCTGGACATTGCCGGCTCCACCCTCT
>NZ_JAUYGL010000171.1 GCF_030689745.1 Devosia sp. | reverse complement strand
CCATGGCGCGGAGAAGCTCTGCAAACAGGCCCTTGTCGACTGCACGAAAAGGGCCACGCTCGCAAAGCACCTTCCATGCGGCAACGGGACCCACCCCGCCATATTGGAGGATCAGCGCCATGATCTGGTGAATGAGTGTGGAGAGATGCAATCCGGCGGGACTTGGAGGTTCGCACCAATCAGCCTTTAGACATTCGACCATGGCAATAGACTGGACTAGATCGAGGCGGAGCCGGTCACAAGGATGGCGGCCTTTGCCGATAGGCGGCTCGACGATAAAAATGCGCAAGATCGCGGGCTGCCCCGCTCGGCGGCCCGATCGTCCCAAACGCTGCCGGAGTGATGCAACCGAAAAGCCTGGGCCGATCTGGGCCACGGTTTCAACATCGCCGATATCTATACCCAGCTCTAGGGTCGTGGTTGCGACGGCGGTTGTCGGGCGCGGATCATCGCGCAATCTGGTTTCCACCTCTTCTCGGATCGCCTTGGAGAGGTTGCCGTGATGTGCGAAAAATTCCTGTGGCAAGCTTGCTTCCGCGCACATCAACCGTAGCCGGTCCGTGCAGATTTCAACATTGGTCCGGGAACCGGCGAACAGAAGATTGCTTTTGCCGCGCAGAAATCTGAAGAGGTCGTTGGCCAGAGCGTCGGGGAGGATCGACCGGCTGAAGGGATCGGCCGCATCTTCGATCGCTATGTCTGGTGCCAAGTTTTCAGCAGGGGCTTGCTCCGGGTCCTGCCTCTGACCGAGCAGATACCCGCGGATTTGGAGGCGCACCCCACTACCTTCATCTTCACCTTGGACAATTTTTACGTTTGTCCCGTTTCCGGGACGCAGTGCCTCCGCCGCAAGCTGCATATTCCCAAGTGTCGCAGACAGCCCGATGCGGTCGATCTGGTCGCGGTTGGAGGCGACCTCTATCCGGTTGAGAATAGACTGCAACTGCATGCCACGTTCGGTTCCTATGAATGCATGCAACTCATCAATCACGACAGCATCAAGCCGCGAGAACAGTCTGGCAGCTTCACCGCCACGGCGAACAAGGAGCGCCTCGAGTGATTCCGGGGTGATCAGAACGATGCCGGATGGCCGTTTCCGGGCGCGCGTTTTGGCATCGGCAGATACATCGCCATGCCACTTATGGAGCAACATGTCGCAGGATTCACAAAGGCCTTGCAAGCGGCGATGCTGATCGTTGATGAGCGCCTTTAGGGGGCTGACATACAGCACCGAGAAGCCGTCAGCATTTTCGCCCCTCGTCTCGATCCGTGTCAAAAGTGGAAGGAAAACGGCTTCCGTTTTTCCGGCTGCCGTTCGAGCCGATATCACCACATCGCCGCCAGCAAGCACCGCAGGAATCGCCTTTTCCTGAACATCTCGGAGCGTTTTCCACTTCTGTTGCCATATCCATCTGCGGACGGGGTGCGAGAGACGGTCAAATCCGGATGGATGCGTGCTGGTCATTCAAAGGCTCTGGTCGCCGGCTTACCTATATCCAAGGTGGATAGCTCATCGTCCGAGTCACCTTCGACATCGAATATGTCATTATCCGTGAGTTCGCCGCGATCCTCTGCGACATCCACGGAACCCAAAAGCTCTCGCCAGTCCACACCGGGATTCTGTTCGATGATTGCCAGGAGATCGACAAAGGCTTTAACCGTATTGCGGGGAGTCCGGAAATACGCTTCACCGATACGATTGGCACAATGCTCCATGAATGCGTGCAACCCGTCGTCAGGAACGAGCCACTTCTGCGCATCGCCCGACGCAAAGACATCCCTTAGCCGCTCCAACAGATGGTAGAGCTCCTCCGGGGTGAGATTCGGCAAATTGATGACAGGTCCCGAGTAATCCACCAAACCGTTGCCCGCGAAGCTGTTTTCCGCAAGACGGGATTGCAGCGCTTCGTATGAGTATAGCCCGCGACGCGTGTCGAGGAGGAAATCGGGCGTGCCGCCAAGAATGAAGCCGATGCCTTCGGTCGAGCCCTGTAGCACGTCATTGAAGATGCGCAGAATTTGCTCATAGTTCTGCTTTCGCGCCTGCGAACTCTGAAGCTTGTAGAGGTTGACGAGTTCATCCAGACACACAAGAAGTCCGCCGAAGCCGGCGATGCGACAGAAGCGAGCCAGAAGTCGCAAGCCGTCAAAGAAACCTGCGTCATCGATAATGGTGCGCACTCCGAGGTCTGCGCGCGCCTCCGGCTTGGTCGTGTATTAACCGCGCAACCACCGCATGGCAGCGTCCTGCTTGGTGGAATTGCCCTCTTCGTATCCACGCGCATAGGCAGCGATCACGGTCGCGAAATCATACCCCCCGACCATCTCCCTAAGATCGCCGAGGCTTTCATTTATTGCCGATTCAATGGTCATTTCGGAGGCGCTGGCGCGTTCGCTGGCCTTCTGAATAAAGCTCTCAAGAATATTCCGTAGCGCGCCGCCGTCAGGCGTTGTTCGTGTCGAAATGCTTTTCGCTAACTCGGCGTAGAGGCCCCGCGCCTGTCCGCCCGTTGCGTGGAGTCGTCTGTCAGGCGAGAGGTCAGCCTGACAGACAGCCAGCTTGTTCTGGAGTGCGATCTGGCGCACCAAGAAGAGAAAAAAGGTCTTGCCTGCGCCGTAGGCACCGATGACGAAGCGGATCGTGGAACCTCCGTTACCGACCCGCCCGATATCATTGATCATCGCCTCTATTTCCCGCTGCCGACCGACCTGCACATGCTGGAGTCCTAGCCTGGGTACGACACCAGCTCTCAGTGCGCTGATGACGGTGTCGCGATCTCTTGGGCGAATGGTGGTGGCCTTGGCGTTCATAGGGCTGCTCTTTCTTCGAATTTCAACACATCATCGTTAGAGCCGGTGTCATGCGGGAGAAGATGAAGATTGACGATAATCGGTTCGTCTCCCTCCAGTAATAGTTCGTCGAACATATCGAGGGACCAATTATTCAACACTTCGATCGCCGCAGCCGGCATCAAACCCGCCTCCCTGACAAGGCTGCCAAACTCACTTGAAGACCACTCTTCGCTTGCACCAAGCTTAGTGAGAAGCAGGCTATAGCGTCGCTCAAGCCCTTCAAAGCGATCCATATCGTCGATGGCTGCGGGCGTGTCTTCGATGGGTGCTGTCGGTGTACCCAACTCAGGTTCATCAATGAAAATGCTGGCGAGAACATCTGATGCCGCCCGCGTTTCCTCCCTGATGGCAGCAAGGCGAGACGTATCAACGCGAA
>NZ_JAUYGL010000164.1 GCF_030689745.1 Devosia sp. | reverse complement strand
GAGCGAAGATGAACTGCTGCGTGGCATCGAAAGCCTGGCGCCACCAGAGCGTCGCGACGACTAGCCATCGTCCCGTAAGGGCAAATCGCGCCAGTGGCGCGATTTGAGATGGCTGGGGGCCATGCGGGCTACGCTCGAATGGCCCAGGTGACCAGCAGGCACGATAGTTTCAACACCCTCGGCGGCCAGCCGGGGGTGTTTCGTTGCCGGGGCAGGGCAGTGGCCTGGCGCCGCCCCCCGCACATACTTCGCCGCTCCCACCTTTCCCATTTGCTTTCAACGCGCTAAGTTCAACCCTCCTAGCGAGCACCCGATTTCATGATGCGCCAGTACGAGCTTGTTGAACGCGTTCAGGCCTATAACCCGAACGTCGATGAGCAGTTGTTGAACAAGGCCTATGTGTACGCCATGCAAAAGCATGGCTCGCAGAAGCGCGCTTCCGGCGACCCCTATTTCAATCATCCGCTCGAAGTCGCGGCCATTCTCACCGAGCTCAAGCTCGATGATGCCTCCATCGTTGTCGGCCTGCTGCACGACACCATTGAGGACACCGACGCCACCCGGGCCGAGATCGATCACCTGTTCGGGGCCGAGATTGGTGCCATCGTTGATGGCCTGACCAAGATCGAGCGTCTCAATCTGGTCTCGCGCGAAGAAGCCCAGGCGGAAAACCTGCGCAAATTGCTGCTGGCGATCAGCCAGGATGTGCGGGTGCTGCTGGTCAAGCTCGCCGACCGCCTGCACAATATGCGCACCCTGCAATACATGCCGCCCGAAAAACGGACGCGCATCGCCCAGGAAACCATGGATATATACGCGCCCCTGGCGGGCCGCATGGGTATGCAGGACATGCGCAGCGAGCTGGAGGATATTTCTTTCAAGATCCTGCAGCCCGAACATTATCAGGCGATTGTCACCCGGCTCGATGAGATGCAGGCCGCCTATAGCGAGACCATTGCCACCATTTCCGCCGAACTGAGCGATCGCCTGCTGGCCGAAGGCATCCACGCGCGGGTCAAGGCCCGGGTGAAGTCGCCCTTCTCGATCTTCAACAAGATCGAACGCAAATCAATTGCCCTCGAACAGCTCTCCGACATTATCGGTTTCCGGGTGATCGTCGGCTCGATTGACGAGTGTTACCATACCCTTGGCGTGGTCCACACCAAGTGGAAAGTGGTGCCGGGCCGGTTCAAGGACTATATCTCGGTCCCCAAGCACAATGACTACCAGTCGATCCACACCACGATTGTCGGCCCCGGCCGCCAGCGGGCGGAACTGCAGATCCGCACCGAGGAAATGGACCGGGTGGCCGAATTCGGCATTGCCGCGCATGCCCTCTACAAGGATGGTGCCTCGGCCGATCTCAGCCGCATCGAAAACGAATCCCAGGCCTATGGCTCGCTGCGCTCGACCATCGCCCACCTGACTGCCGGCAGTTCCACCGAGGATTTTCTCGAATACACCAAGCTGGAGCTGTTTCAGGATCAGGTGTTCTGCTTCACCCCCCGGGGGCGGCTGATTGCCTTGCCGCGGGGCGCCACGCCGATCGACTTTGCCTATGCGCTGCACACCGATATTGGCGACACCACGGTGGGCGCCAAGATCAACGGTGCCATTCTGCCGCTGGTGACCCAGTTGCGCAGTGGCGACGAAGTCGAGATCATCCGCGACCAGAACCACATGCCACCGATGAACTGGCTGGGCATTGCCGCCACCGGCAAGGCCCGCGCCGCCAACCGGCGCGCCGTGCGGCAGGCCGCGACCCAGCGGGCCTTCTCCCTGGGTGAGCATATTCTCAACATGATGCTGGAGCGCGAAGGCGTCATGCTCGACGATACCGAGGCCGCGACCCTGGCCGAGGCGCTGGGCATGGCCAACCGCCGTGACCTGCTGATCGCCGTGGGCGAGGGCAAGGTCGGTTCCGAACCGCTGGCCACCGAACTGGCCTCCATCAAGGGCCTGCGCAAGCGCCGCCGCAAGCTCGACCTGCCGGTGGCCGACACTGCCGATGGCTGGTTCGCGCTGCGCTCCACCGATCTGTTCCGCTTCCGCGTGCCGGGTGGCCAGCGCTCAGGGCCCAACGCCAAGGCGGCGCTGGCCCAGCTCGATTTCCAGATGGGCGTCCTGGTCTCCAATGAGGGCGTCGTCCCCGGCGACCGGCTGGTGGGTATTCTGCAGCCCGACAAGCCGCTCGAGATCTATCCCATCCATTCCGATGCGCTGATCAACCTGCATGACAGCGACGTCGCCTGGCTTGACGTGCGCTGGAACCTGGCGGGGCGTGAGGATCGTGCCTATGCCGTGGTGGTGTCGATGGAATCGGTCAACAAGCCCGGCTCGCTCGCCCAGATTTCCGCCGCCATCGCCGCCTGTGACGCCAATATCAACAATCTGGTGATGCGGATGATTTCGCCCGACTTTCACCAGATGATCTTCGAAATCGAGGTGCGCGACCTTGCGCAACTGACCGATGTTCTGGCAACGCTGAAGCGCAGCCCCGGCCTGAGTGCCGTGCAGCGCGCCGGTATCCGCGAAGCGTCGATGATTTCCACGCTCGAATGGGACGGCCAGGTCGACAGGAGGTTTATTGATGACGAAAGATGACGTGCTGGCCATTTTCCGCGCCTGTGGCGCCTTGCTCGAGGGACATTTCATCCTGTCCTCGGGCCTGCGCTCGCCGCTGTTCCTGCAGAAGGCCAGGGTGTTCCAATACCCCGCCGAGACTGAAAAGCTCTGCAAGGCGCTGGCCGAGAAGATCCACGCCGACGGTTTTGGCGCGGTGACCAAGGTGGTGTCGCCAGCTATTGGCGGCATCATTCCGGGCTATGAAACTGCCCGCCAGCTTGGGGTGCCGGCGCTTTATACCGAACGCGTCGATGGCCAGTTCGAACTGCGCCGCGGCTTTGAAATCGCACCGGGTGACCAGGTCATCGTCGTCGAAGACATTGTCTCCACCGGCCTGTCCATTCGCGAATGCGTCGCCGCCTTGCAGGCCATCGGCGCCAATGTGATTGCCGCCGCCTGTCTGATCGACCGCTCCGCTGGAGAAGCCGATGTCGGCGTGCCGCTGGTCAGCCTGATCGAGTTCAAGGTGCCGGCCTATCCCGCTGACCAATTGCCGCCCGAACTGGCCGCCATCCCGCCCGTCAAGCCGGGCAGTCGCGGCATCCAGGGTGTGAAGTGAGTTCTTGCCCGGCCACCCCCACCCCCTCTCAGGGGGAGGCCAGGTGGGGGTGCCTCCCCGCACGCGGAGCATTGCCATGATCATCGGCCTCGGCTCGGACCTGATCGAAATCCACCGCGTTGCCGCGGTGCTGGACCGCTATGGCGAGCGCTTCACCCAGCGCTGCTTTACCGAGATCGAGCAGCGCAAATCCGATCGCCGCGCCCAGCGGGCTGCCTCCTATGCCAAGCGCTTCGCCGCCAAGGAAGCCTGTTCCAAGGCGCTGGGCACCGGCCTTAGTTTCGGCGTCTATTGGCGCGACATGGGCGTGGTCAACCTGCCATCGGGCAAACCGACCATGCTGTTGAGCAATGGCGCCGCCAAAGCACTGGATCGCCTTGTGCCGCCCGGCCATTGGCCCCACATACACCTGACCATCACCGACGATGCCGGGTTGGCCCAGGCTTTCGTCATCATCGAGGCGCTGCCGATTGACCCGGCTACCGCAACGGAATAACGCTGCCGCGTCAGCAAACCGGGGAATTCCATGAGCCAGCCTGTCGATAAGCCCGCCGGCAAGTCCGCGACCAATGAATGGGTTGAAACCTTCGTTGTCGTGGTTGAGGCACTGCTGATTGCCATCGTGCTGCGTTCGTTCCTCTATCAGCCCTTCTCGATCCCCACCGCCTCCATGCAGCAGACGCTGATGATTGGCGACTATTTCGTCGCCAACAAATTCGTCTGGGGCTATGGCAAGCATTCCTTCTCGCTGGGCCGCTACGGCAATTTCACCGCGCTGGATTTCGAGCTGCCGATCGCCAGCCGCATTCTGGGCCGTGACCCCAATCGGGGCGACATTGCCGTCTTCCGGCCCGTGCCGCAGAATGTCGAGTATATCAAGCGCGTCGTCGGCCTGCCGGGCGACCGTATCCAGATGCGCGAGGGCCGCCTCTACATCAACGACGTCATGGTCGAGCGCGAAGCCATCGGCACCGCCATCGATACCGATAGCTCGGCCCAGTCCGTCGAAGTCACCGTCTATCGCGAGACCTTCCCCGAAGGCACCACGCACACCATCCAGGAAATCTCCGATACGGCCCCCCTCGACAATACCCCGGTCTTTGTCGTTCCTGCCGGCCATTATTTCATGATGGGCGACAACCGAGACCGCTCCGCCGATAGCCGCGTGCTCAGCCAGGTTGGCTATGTCCCCGCCATCAATCTGATCGCCAAGGCCGAAGCGCGCTTCTTCTCCATCACCGACAATATTCCGCCCTGGCAGATCTGGCAGTGGCCAGCCAATGTGCGCTGGGATCGCATGTTCCAGCCCATCGATAGATGAGTCCCAAAGCGCGCAATCACGACAAGCTGCAGTTTCGGCTGGGCTATCGCTTCGCCGATCCGGACCTGCTGGATCGCGCGCTGACCCATTCCAGTGCGGTCTCGCCCGCCCGGCGTATCGAGCGCTCCTATCAGCGCCTCGAATTCCTCGGCGATCGCGTGCTCGGCCTGGTGGTGGCCGATATGCTGTATCGCCGCTACCCCAAGGCCAATGAGGGCGAACTCAGCCGCACCCTCAACACCCTGGTGCGCAAGGAAACCTGCGCCATCATCGCCCGCACGCTTGGCCTGGGCGGCGAACTCAACCTGGGTGAAAGCGAAGCGCGCACCGGCGGCGCCGAAAAGGAAGCCATTCTCGGCGACGTCACCGAATCCATCATTGGCGCGATTTACTGCGACGGCGGCATGGGCAAGGCCTATGAATTCGTCGAGCGGATGTTTGAAGAGTTTCTCGCCGACGGCCAGGCCAACAAGGCCGATGCCAAGACCACCTTGCAGGAATGGGCCCAGGCCCGCGGCCTCGAACCCCCCACCTATGTTCAGGTGGCCCGCACCGGCCCTGATCATGCCCCCGAATTCACCATTGCCATTGCCCTGGGCGATTTCGAACAGTTGAGCGCTACCGGCCCCTCCAAGAGGATCGCCGAACACAAGGCCGCAGAATTGTTCCTGATGCACCACAAGGTATGGAAGGAAGCCCCATGAACACACCCACAGAACTCACCGACACCTCTTGCGGCTTCATCGCGCTGGTTGGCGCGCCCAATGCCGGCAAGTCGACTTTGCTCAATTCCCTGGTTGGCACCAAGGTGTCCATCGTCACCCACAAGGCGCAGACCACCCGCAGCCAGGTGCGCGGTGTCGTCACCCAGGACAAGGCCCAGCTGATCTTCATCGACACGCCGGGCATTTTCGCCCCCAAGCGCCGGCTCGATCGCGCCATGGTGCAGAGTGCCTGGGGCGGGGCCGGCGATGCCGATATCGTCGGCTTCATCATTGATGCCGAGCGCGGGATCACCCCCGACATCGAGCCCATGCTCGAAGGCCTGGCCCAGCTCAAGCACCCCAAGATCCTGATCCTGAACAAGATCGACACCATCAAGAACGAGGCCCTGCTCGCCCTGTCGCAGACGCTCAATGAGAAGCTGCGCTTTGAGGCCACCTTCATGATCTCGGCGCTCAAGGGCTATGGCGTGGCCGATCTGATGGATTGGTGCATCAAGCACATCCCGCCCGGTCCCTGGCACTTCCCCGAGGATCACCTCACCGATCTGACCATGGCCATCACCGCGGCCGAAATCACCCGCGAAAAGCTCTTCCTGCGCGTGCATGACGAGATCCCCTATAACTGCACGGTGGAAACCGAGAGCTTCAAGATCCAGAACAATGGCTCCTACAAGATCGACCAGGTGGTCTATGTCACCCGCGACAGCCACAAGAAGATCGTGCTGGGCGCCGGCGGCCAGACCATCAAGGCCATCGGCCAGGAAGCCCGCAAGGAACTGATGGAAATGTACGATGTGCCCATCCACCTGTTCCTGTTCGTCAAGGTCCGCGAAAAGTGGGGCGACGACCCCGAGCGCTACCGCGAAATGGGGCTCGAATACCCCCATGGCAAAGACTGATCGGACGCCTGCCGCGCCGTCACATAGTTCGCCATATTGGCCTCGACGCCCAGTTTCTGCATGAAGCCTTGCGCGTCAAAGCCGCTGGCGCGCCGTGCCGCCATCATGGCTTCTTTCGCCTGGGCGAAAGCCTCGGGGCTTGCCCATTGCACCACCGTGACCATGTTGAACCGGTCCGCGCCGGACGCGTGCTCCAGCACCAGGTTTTGCAGGCAACCGGCCTGCGTGGTGAGAAATTGCTGGGTTTCCGCGAGTTGCGACATGAAAGCCGTGCGCGCCTCTTGCGGAACGCTGAAACTATCGATGCGATAGACGGACTCATTGATGGATTGCGCCAATGCAGACATGTCACTTCCCGGGGTTGCTGGCCGGGTCCCTGTCGACGACAGTGTCACCCAAGCCAAAATATGACAACATATTGTCAAATGGGTTATAAGGTGTCAACATGAGCGAGAATGAACATGCGTCTGTGTCCTTGTCGCTCAGCGCCCTGTTTCTTGACATCTTCCGGACCAATGGCAGCCTCGTTGCGGCCGGCGACCAGCTGGTTGCGCCGCTCGGCCTGACCAGTGCGCGCTGGCAGGTGCTGGGGGCCGTCGCCATGGCTCCCGTTCCCCAGCCCGTAGCCCATATCGCCCGCGACATGGGTCTGGCCCGCCAGGGCGTCCAGCGTCTGGTCAATGATCTGGTCGACGCCGGCGTCCTGACGCTCCAGGATAATCCACATCATCGCCGGGCCAAGCTGGTCTGCCTCACGCCGCCAGGCCACAAGCTGTTCTCCAGCGTCCACGCCCTGCAGCGACCCTGGGTCGATGGGCTCGCGCAGGATCTGGATCCGGCAAAGCTGGCTGTCGCCGCCGAGGTGCTCCAGGCCCTGCGGCAACGGCTTGAGGCCGGTCTTGAAGAGGACCGCGACTAGATGGAATGGACCGGTGAAGCCCTTCTCATTGGCGTGCGCCGCCACGGCGAGAGCAGCGTCATTGCCGAGGCCATGGTGGCCGGGCGGGGGCGTTGCCTGGGCTTGGTGCGCGGTGGCCGTTCCACGCGCCTGGCCCCGGTGCTGCAGCCGGGCAATACCGTCCAGATCACCTGGCGCGCTCGCCTCGAGGATCAGCTCGGCCAGTTCATCGTCGAATTGCTGCAGGCCCGGGCCGCCGAACTGATCATTGACCGCCCGCGCCTCTATCTCAGCCAGCTGGTCTGCGAACACCTGCGCCTGCTGCCCGAGCGCGACCCGCATGATCGCCTGCTCGGCATGGCCCTGCGCCTGATCGACAGCCCGCCCGACGGCGTCGCCTTGGTCCAGTTCGAACTGGCCGTGCTAGACGACCTCGGCTTCGGCCTCGATCTCAGCCAATGCGCGGTGACCGGCACGACCGAAGACCTCACCCACGTCTCGCCCAAATCGGGCAGGGCGGTGTCGCGCGCCGCGGCGGCGCCCTATCTCGATCGCCTGCTGCCACTGCCCAGCTTCCTCACCACCCGCGGCAATGCCAGTCCCCACGACATTGCCGACGCGCTTCATCTCACCAGCCACTTCCTGCAAAGCCGCGTCTTCGGTCCGCGTGAGCTCGCCCTTTCGGCCACCCGCGACGCCCTGGTCGCGGCGCTGACGCAAGAGCACTGATCTGCCGGGCCATTGTGGTGCCCCCTGAGGTCCCAAGGTTGTTCAGGCCTGGCATTGTTCTGTTCCACTTATCCCCCTCTGTTCTGGCTATGGCACAATGCACCCATCACCCCACGCGGCGGCCTGCAGGCGAACAGTGGTGGGGTGGGCCGGGTGGAGGTTTTGCCTCTTCCACAGGTTCCGAGACGGCCGTGCGGGGGCGAGCGAT
>NZ_JAUYGL010000163.1 GCF_030689745.1 Devosia sp. | reverse complement strand
GGAAAAGCCTTCCTCGCCGGCGACAACCATGGCGCCGACCATGTTGGTGCCGGAGATATGGGAGTTATCGTAAATTTCGATGCGGCGCGGCGGCTCGTCGAGGCCAAAGCAATTGGCCACGCCTTCGAGCAGGGTGCGGTTGGTGGCGCCTTCGGCAAGCTGGCGGCCGAGCGCTTCGCGGGCATTGTTGAGGGCGTGGTTGACCAGGTCACGTTTTTCGCCGCGCCGGGGCACTTCGATGGCGACACGGCGGCCGGCGCGGCTGGAGAGCGCTTCGGCCATGAGCTCGGGCTCGGCCAGGTCGTGGCTGATCAGGACGAGACGCGCCGGGGTACGATCCTCGTAGAACTGGGCGATGAAGGCCTCGAGCACCTCGGCGTCGCTGAGGCTGGCATCGGCGCGCGGGCGATAGGGGTAATTGCCCCAGTTCTGGAAGGCGCGGAAGAAAAATACCTGGACGCAGAACTGGCCGCCTTCGTGGTGGATGGCAAAGACGTCGGCCTCTTCCACCGATTTGGCGGTGGCGTCGCCCTGCGACTGGACCAGGGCGAGGGCGCTGAGGCGGTCGCGGATCAGGGCGGCGCGCTCGAAATCGAGCTGTTCGGCAGCCTCGTTCATGTCTGCCTGCAGGTGATCGCGCACCTTGCGGGATTTGCCCGAGAGGAACTGGCGGGCGTCCTCGACCAGTTCACCATAGGCTTCAAGGCTGATTTCGCGGGTGCAGGGGGCGGCGCAGCGCTTGATCTGGAATTGCAGGCAGGGGCGGGTGCGGGCGGCGTAGAAACTGTCCGAGCAATTGCGCAGCAGAAACGCCTTCTGCAGGCTGGCAATGGTGCGGGCCACGGCGGTGGCCGAGGCGAAGGGGCCGAAATAGTCGCCCTTGCGACGGCGGGTGCCGCGATGCTTGGTCAGCTCGGGCGCCTCATGGTCGCCGGTGATCAGGATATAGGGGAAGCTCTTGTCGTCGCGCAGCAGCACGTTGAAGCGCGGCTTGAGCCGCTTGATCATGTTGGCTTCGAGCAGCAGCGCCTCGGATTCGGTCTCGGTGCGCACGAATTCCATGCTGACCGTGGCGGCGATCATGCGCTGCAGGCGGATTTCGAGCGCTTCGGGGCGGGTGTAATTGGTGACGCGGGCCTTGAGGTTGCGCGCCTTGCCGACATACATCACCGCGCCCTGCGCATCGATCATGCGATAGACGCCGGGGGCGGCGGGCAGGGTGCGGACGAAATCGCGGATGACCTCATGGCCGCTGGGCGGCGGTGCCGTATCGTCACTCATGAGCGGGGCGTCGGGGCGCTGCGGGCGGGGAATTCAAGGTGCTCGCCGCCATCGAGGGCGATCATCTGGCCGGTCATTGATCTGGTGGCGAGCAGCATCAGCACGCCCTCGGCAATGTCCTCGGGGCCGGCATTGCGCTGCAAAGGGAGGGCCTGCACGCTGGCGGCAAACTCGGCCTTGCTCTGGCGCGAATGCGGCAGGACGGGGCCGGGGCCGATGGCATTGACGCGGATGGCCGGCGCCAGTGACTGGGCGAGCGTGCGGGTGGCGGCCCAGAGCACGGATTTGGACAGGGTGTAGCTGAAATAGGCGGGAGAGGTGTGCAGCACGCGTTCATCGATGATGTTGACGATATTGCCGGTGCCGCCAGCGGGCAGCTGAGCGGCGAAGTCGCGGGCCAGGAAGATCGGCGCTTCGGCATGAATGGCGAAATGGCCATCCCAGAGCGCTTCGTCAAGATCGCGCAGGCTGTCGGGCTCAAAGACCGAGGCATTGTTGATCAGTACGCTGACCGGGCCGAATTGCGCGGTCACCCCGGCCATCAGACCCGCCCGCTGGGCGCGATCGGTCAGATCGGCCTGAACGATGGCGGCGGTGCCGCTGGCAGCAGTGATGTCGGCCTGGACCTGGCCGGCCCCGTCCTCGTCGCGGTGATAGTGGATGGCCACGGCATAGCCGGCGCGCGCCAAGGCCTTGGCAATGGCGGCGCCAATGCGGTCACCGGCGCCCGTTACGAGCGCCACGGGAAGAGTGTTGGGAGAGGCGAGTTTATTGATCATGCTGGAACTTGGACCTGATGGTCAGACCATAGGCCGCTTTGGCTGGAGTCTTCAACGTGTCGGGCGCGATGAACTGGGGGCAAGGGCGCCCTATTTGCGCCAGCCCTGCTGACAGCGTGCGGCAGCAAGGCTGTGCTGCCAGGGGGCGGGGGCGGGGGCGGCGGCGCGCTGACGGCGATTGCCGGCATGGTCAAGTCGCAGATGGCTAAAGGCTGAACTTTGCGCTAGCGCTGGGGCGTCCCGGTTCAACGGTGAATCGGGGCGCTGTTTTTCAGGCGTGACCCAGTCCCATGTCTCTTTCTGCCGTTGACGACCGCACCGATAATGTCGGCCGGGCCATTGCCCTGACCTTGTTCACCATTGTGGTGTTCGGCGTGCAAGACGCCATTTCCAAGCATCTGGTGCAGACCTATTCGCCCTTCCAGGTGACGATGATGCGCTATTGGGGCTTTGCCGTCTTTGCGCTGTATGTGGTGTCGCGGCAGGCCGGGCTGCGTCAGGCGCTGACCTCCAAGGTGCCGTTCTGGCAGCTGTTGCGCGGCTCGCTGCTGATCATCGAGATCTGCTTTTTTGCGCTGGCGCTGCAATCGGTGCCGCTGGGCGAATTGCAGGCGATCTCGCTGGTCTATCCACTGCTGGTGACGCTGTTCTCGATTCCGCTGCTGGGCGAGAAGGTCGGCGTATTCCGCCTGGTGGCGGTCGGCGTGGGGTTTGCCGGGGCACTGATCATTGTGCGTCCGGGCGGGCTGCCCATGGACTGGGGTGTCGGCTTTGCGGTGATCGCGGCGACCCTTTATTCGCTGTATATCGTGCTGACCCGCAAGGTGAGCCAGTATGACAAGGCGCCAACCAGCCTGGCCTATACCGGGATTGTCGGGCTGGTGCTGTCGAGCGCGGTGGGCATTTTCTTCTGGCAGCCCATGGCCTGGCCGGATGTGGCGCTGGTGGTCACGATGATGATAACCACCTGTCTGGGCCATGGGGTGATGATCTATGCGCTGTCACTGGCACCGGCCAGCACGGTGCAACCGTTCAACTACTTTTCCCTGCCCTGGGCGATCGTGCTGAGCATCGTGGTGTTCGGCCATGTGATTGACCCGGTGTCGCTGGTAGGCGCGGGCATTGTGGTGGCAGCGGGCCTGGTGGTGATGGCCCGCGAGCGGATCAAGCGCGTGCCGATCGTTGACGGCCCGATCCTGCCCGGGCGGGAATAATCAGGCGAAGAGTTTTGACAACCAGACCCCGCCGGCGGCGCTGACCCCGGTCAGAAAGGTGCCCCAGGCCATGTCCACCGCGGCGATGGTGGGGGTGAAGCCCTTCATCGTCGACAGGTTGGTCAGATCGTAGGTGCCATAGGCAACAAAGCCGAATAGGGCACCCAGCGCCAGCGCCTTGAGCACGTCGCCTTCGGCAGGCGCGGCGACCAGGGCGACGACGCCCACCAGATAGGCCAGATAGAACAGACCCGCGACCAGCAAATTGGGATTGGGTAGCAGGATGCTGCCGATCTCGCGCTGATAAATGCCCTTGCCCATGGTGGAGAGCCAGATGAAATCGAGCGGAAAAAATATCAGCGCGCAGGCGGCGTAGAGGATCAGGTATTTGGTCATGATGCGGGCTCCGGGCGGCGAGGTTGATGCTGATACGCAGCGCGGCGGCTGCAGGATCACCGCGATTGCGGCGTTCTGTCTTCGCGGGACCTTGAAGTCCATGGCGGGGGAGGGCATGTCAGGGGACGCATGGAGGGTATGGTATGGTCTGGCTGCTGGAAATCGGGTTGGTGCTGCTGCTGGTGGGTGGTGGCTGGACCTATCTGACGCGCGGCAAGCGCGGCAATAACAAGGATTCGCTGACCATGCGCCGGGTCGATGCCTATATCGAGACCATAAGGCGTGAAGCCAGCAACAGGGATCTGGCGGCAATGAGCGACAGCGAGTTGCGCGACCTGCTGCATTCGGGCGCGCACAATATGCGCGTTGCCGGCGAGCGGAAGAACTGGGCTTTGCTGGGCGCTGGCGGGGTGACGCTGTTTTCCGGTGTGATCGCGGCCAATCAGGACGGCATGGCCGGCTTTGCCATTGTCATGGTGGTGGGGGCGCTGGCGATCTACGGGCTCAACGAATTTCTGGTGCGCCGCTTGCGGGCGCCGCTGGAAAGGCGCGGCATTGACGTGGACCGGCTCACGGTCGAATAGCAGAACGCCGCCCCGAGGGGCGGCGTTGTCAATTGGGCTAGTCGCCGATGCAGAAATAGCCGTTGGGGCCATTGACGCAGACGCTGCTGTTATTGCGCGGATAGCTGGGGTAGATCGGGGCCGGACGCCGCGGGCGGGGGTCCCAGCCCCGTGGACGCTGCGGCCGCGGATCGTAGTGCGGGGTGCGATCCCAGCGATCCCAGCGATCATTGTTGTTCCAGCTACCCTGGCCGCCGCGCGACAGGTAATTTGCCGACACCCAGCCATCGGGGCCGCGCTTTTCGACATAGCACCAGCCACCGCGACACTGCTGAACATCGACCCGCTCGCCACGGCGCAGCGAATCGACAACGCGGTATTGGGTCGACGGGCCAGAACGCACATTGACGTTGCCGGTGGCGTAGGCCGGGGCAGCAGACGCAGCGGCAGTGGTGGCTACAAGCGCCAGAACTGCGAGGCCGCCTGCCATGAGTTTCTTGCTCAAAGCCATTGGTGATCTCCTTATCCTTGGAGGCATTGATGCCTGTGCGGGCAGATAACACCATGGCGCCTGAACCCAAGCTGAATGGCGCGTTGGGCTGGCGGTCAGAAGGTGAGCAGATCCACGAAGCGCTTGAGCCGCTCGCTCAGCTTCCTGCGCTGTTTTGGCTTGAGCTCGCCCAGCAGCGCCTCTTCAAGCTGGCTCCAGTGATCGGCAAGGCCATTGCGGATGCGCACGCCGCGTTCGCTCAGGGCAATGCCAGCAGCCAGTTGCGGCCCGACGGCCTGACGCGTGACCAGACCCCGTTCGATCAGGCGCGCCAGCCGGGCCGTCAGGCTGGCCTCGGACAGGCCGAGTTCGGCGGCCAGTTCGCTCTCAGTGGTGCCGGCACGGGCAAGCTCAAACAGAATGGCGTCGTCACCCGGCTCAAGGCCACGTTCGGCCAGGGGCAGCAGCAGCGCGCGATGCGCCAACTGGCCCGCCTCGATGAGCCGATAGAGCGTGGAGCGGGATGAGGGCTTGGACATGGGTGGGAAAATAGTCCGAACTCCTGGTGCGCGTCGATTGCGGTTGCAGTCTATCGTTAATCGGGGAACGGCCAAGACCGGATATTGTTCACCTGACGCAGGTGAGTTATGTCTCGATTGCAATGATCTGGTGAACGGGATGCCATGACGCAGGACCTCGCACGCATCCGCGCTTTTGTTCAGGTCTTTGATTCTGGTGGTTTTTCTGCGGCGGCGCGACAGCATGGCCGCTCCAAGGCGCTGCTCAGCAAATATGTCTCGGACCTGGAGGACTATCTGGGGGTGCGGTTGATGAACCGGACGACCAGAAAGCTCAGCCTGACCGAGGCGGGCGAAGGTTACTACCGCGAAGCCAGCGCGCTATTGCAGCAGCTGGACGATCTCGACGCCACCATATCCGACCAGACAGCTGAGCCGCGCGGCCTGTTGCGGGTGTCGGCGCCGCGCAATTTTGGCGAGGATACGCTGGCGCCGGCGATTTTTGAGTATCTGCGCAAATACCCCAAGGTGACGCTCGATCTGCGGCTGGAGGATCGCTATGTCGACCTGGTCGATGAAGGGATCGACGTGGCGCTGCGGATCTCGACGCTGGCCGATTCCGCGCTGATCGCGCGCAAGATTGCCAATATGCATGTGATCGTCGGCGCCGCCCCGGAGCTGCTGGCGCTACACGGTACGCCGAAACATCCGGAAGACCTGCGCAATCTGCCCTGCATTGTCGATGTCAATCTGCAGGGTCAGTCGAACTGGCGGTTTGTCGAGGCCGGCAAGACGATTTCGGTGCCGGTGAATGGCCCGCTGCGGGTGAACTCGCCGCTGGCGGCACGCAAGGCGGCGCTGATGGGCCTCGGATTTGTCGTATTGCCGTCCTATCTGGCCGAACCGGTGATCGTCCGTGGCGAGCTGGTGCCAGTGCTGACCGAGTTTCTGCCGACCGGGCAAACGCTGCAGGCGGTCTATCCGCATCGGCGCCATCTGGCCGGCAAGGTGCGGGCGCTGATCGATCATCTGGTCGAGTGGTTTCAGACCCACCCCATCCATTAAGGACGACACGTGAGCATCAATACTATTGGACGCCGGTGTGTTGGCGTCGTGCTGGCCGCTCTGGCCCTGACCCTGCCGGTCATGACCCTGCCCGCTCTTGCACATCCGCATATCCTGATCGATGCCAAGGTGACCATGCTGTTTGACGACAGTGGCGCCGTGGCCGGGCTGCGGCACCAATGGTCCTTCGACAGCTCGTTTTCGGCCTGGATGATCCAGGGGCTGGACAGCAATGGCGACCGGCAGACCAGCCCGGACGAGCTGCAGGAGCTGGCCGACGAGAACATGGCCGGGCTCGCGGATTACGGGTTCTACACCTATGCCGGAGAGGGCGATGCGCGGATGACCTTCCAGCCCGTCGGTGACCAGCGCATGGTCTACGAGGATGGGCGGGTGGTGCTGACCTATTCGGTGACGGCGACAACGCCCGTGCCGGTGACCGGGCGGTTCGAGCTGGCCGTGTATGATCCGGAATATTACGTCGCCATCGGGTTTGCCGATGCGTCGGACGTGACGCTGGAGAATGCTCCGGCCAGCTGTGCCGCCGTGCTGGAGCCGCCCCGGCCGATGGATCCGGCGGTGGAGGAACGGCTCTATGCCCTGGGGCCCGAAGTGCTGGAGCTGCCGCCCGATCTGGCCGCAGCGATGCGCGGAACCCAGGGGCTGATCGCGGTGCGTTGCGACGGCAGCCCTGCCGCCGCACCGGCGTCAGCGCTGGAGGCCGCGACGGCGGTGGCAGAGGCCAAGCCGAGAACGCCGTTTGGTGGACCTCCGACCGAGGTGGGCCTGAACCTGCCGCAGACGGGATTTTTCGGCTGGCTGGCAACGCAACAGCGCGATTTCTATGCCGCGCTCACGGCGTCGCTGGACGCGTTGCGCAGTGACTGGACGGCGTTCTGGGTGCTCGGCGGGCTGAGCTTTGTCTATGGCATTCTGCACGCGGCCGGGCCGGGGCACGGCAAGGTGGTGATCTCGTCCTATGTGCTGGCCAATGAGACGCAGCTGCGACGCGGGGTGACGCTGAGCGTGCTGTCGGCCATGCTGCAGTCGCTGGTGGCGGTGGTGTTCGTGCTGATTGCAGCGGGATTGCTGGGTATGACCAGCCTGGCGATGGGCGACGCTGCCAACTGGATTGGCATCGCCTCCTACGCCATGGTGGCGCTGCTGGGGCTGTGGCTGATTGCCCGCAAGCTGTTTGGCTGGGGGCACAGCCATGGCCATCACCAGGAGGAGCCCGCCGCGCACGCGACGCACAAGGCGCATGGGCATTTGCATCATGCGGCGGCGCATGAGCATGGCCACGACGCGCACCCGCACGACCATAGCCACGAGGATCATGACCATCACCATATGCATATCGTGCCGCCAGCGCTGACCAGTGGCAGCTGGCGCGAGCAGCTCGGCGTAGTGCTGGCGGTGGGGATGCGGCCCTGTTCGGGGGCGCTGGTGGTGATGGTGTTCGCGCTGTCGCAAGGGTTGTTGCTGGCCGGCATTGCGGCGGTATTTCTGATGGGGGTGGGAACGGCGATCACCGTGGCGGCGCTGGCGACGCTGGCAGTGACCGCCAAGGGGCTGGCGCAGCGGATCGGCGGCGCGGACAACCCGACCACGGCGGCGATCATGTGGTGGTTTGAATTGCTGGGTGCCGTGGCTGTGCTGGCGTTTGGCGTGGTGTTGCTGCTCGCCAGTTTCTAGGCGATCGCGTCTGGATCACTGTATGCGGCGCGACCCATAGCCGCCTTGCGCCATGGCATGGAGGCGTTATGGTGCGCCTCTGCCTAGAACTCTTCCAAACTGGCGTCCATGTCCGATCACCTGCCCCCCAATCATCCGCCCGTCCTCGACCAGAAAATCGGCGTCCTGCTGCTCAATCTGGGCACGCCTGATGCCACCGATTACTGGAGCGTGCGGCGCTATCTCAAAGAGTTCCTCAGCGATCCGCGTGTCATCGAGACGCCGAAATGGCTGTGGTGGCCGCTGCTCAATCTGGTGATCTTGACGGTGCGGCCGCAGAAAAGCGGCCATGCCTATGAGCAGATCTGGGACAAGCAGGAGAATGCCAGCCCGCTGCTGGTGATCACCAGGCGGCAGAGCGCGGCGCTGGCCGAGCGGCTGGCGGGGCACGACAATGTCATGGTGGATTTTGCCATGCGCTATGGCAATCCCTCGACGCAGAGCGTGCTGGAGAGGATGCATGCCGCCGGCTGCACCAAGATTCTGCTGGTGCCGCTCTATCCGCAGAATTCGGCGACGACCACGGCGACGGCCAATGACAAGGCGTTTGACGTGCTCAAGACGATGCGGCGGCAGCCGGCGGTGCGCACTGTGCCGTCGTATTTCGAGGATCCCAAATATATCGAGACGCTCGCCCATTCGATCCGCGACGGGGTGGCAGCGCTGGATTTTGAGCCCGACCTGGTGATCACCAGCTATCACGGCATGCCGGTAACCTATCTGGAGCGCGGCGACGTCTATCACTGCCAGTGCTACAAGACGACGCGGCTGGTGCGGGAGTATCTTGGCTGGCCCAAGGACAAGCTGATGGTGACGTTCCAGTCGCGCTTTGGCCCCACCAAATGGCTCGAGCCCTATACCGACAAGACGCTCGAAGCGCTGCCGGGCAAGGGCGTCACCAAGGTGGCCATCCTGGCGCCGGCGTTTTCGGCCGACTGCATCGAAACGCTGGAGGAGATCGCCATGGAAGGCCGCAACAGCTTCCTGGCCGCCGGTGGCGAGCAGTTCGCCTATATTCCGTGCCTCAATGACAGTCCCCAGGGCATGGACATGATCGAGGACATGGTGCGGCGCGAGCTGAGTGGCTGGCTCTAGGCCGTTGGCTACCAGCCAAAGCCGTCGAAGTCGGGCGGGCTGGCCTCGATCTTGGCGGCCCAGCCGACCAGATAGGAGGCGTCGACCCAGCCGGTATCGGTGACCAGGCACCAGCGGCCGCTGCGGGTGCAATAGTCCAGCGTGACCGTGGCGCCATCGGCAAGGCGGCCGATCTGCTGGTAGCGCAGGCCCGGGCCGCTGCGCACGGCAATATCGCCGCCGCTGACCCGCGCCGTCGGCTCGGCGGCCACGGCCGGGGCGGCGCTGAGCGCCAGCAGGACCAGGCCGGCGCGGGCAATCGTTCTGAAGTCTGGCATGGCAAGCTCCGGCAATGGACGCGATAGCCTTGCCGCAGCAGCGTGGCGGCGGCAAGGCGGATTGGCCAGCGTTTCACCCCTGGCCCTGTGGCCCATGTCGGGGTTTTCAGCAGGGCGCGGGCGATTTTGCGCTGGATCGGCGGCGGGTGCGGTGGCAAGCCTTGGGCTGGCACAGTTCATCCCGGAGTCGGACGCATGCGAATCTATCTGCTGATGGCCCATCCCGATCGTCACAGCTTCAACAATGCCATTGCCGATACCTATCAGGCGGCGGCGCTGGCGGCCGGGCACCAGCTGCAGCGGCAGGATCTGGCGACGCTGCATTTCGACCCGATCCTGCACCAGGGCTACAAGGCCGAGCAGGCGCTGGAGCCCGATCTGGTGCAGGCGCAGGAGCTGATCGCCTGGTGCGAGCGCTGGGTGATCGTCTATCCGTTGTGGTGGGGCAGCGTGCCGGCGCTGCTGAAGGGGTTTTTCGACCGCACGCTGCTGCCCGGCCAGGCCTTCAGGCCGCATGAGCGCGACCCGATGTGGGACAAGCTGCTGACCGGCCGCTCGGGGCAATTATTCATCACCTCGGACGCGCCCAAGGCCTGGACCTGGTGGGCCTATCACAACAGTGACGTGCGCATGGTCAAGCATGCCGTGCTGCAGTTCTGCGGCATCAAGCCGGTGCGGGTGACCCGCTTTGCCGAGATCGGCAGCAGCACGGCGGCGCAGCGCGAGGCCTATCTCGAACAGGTGCGCGCCATGGCCGCCCGGGCGCGCTAGCGCCGGGGGCGGGGCGGCACCTGCTGCCTAGCGGCGCTTGACCGGGCAGGTGGAGATGCCGAGCAGGCGATAGATCGGGCAGGTGCCGATCAGGCCGGTGAGCAGGGGCACGAGGCCCAGCAGCGCGAACCAGCGCCAGCCGGCATCGGGGTACATGAAAAAGGCTGCCAGCAAGGCGAGGCCGACGATGACGCGGATGACCCGGTCGATGGTGCCTTCATTGGTCGTGAACATGGCGCTCTCCTGCGCTGATGGTGACGCTGGCCACACACTAGCAGCGCGCGGCAGCGGCCGAATTGATCTGGAACAAACGCCCGGGCGATCGCCCGCTTGGGCTTGGGCCTGGGCATGGCCCCGCGCCGGCATCGCCACGCGCGGTCGGGGCGCTGGCGGTACACGGTGGGAAGCGGCTTTCGCCCCAGAGAATAGGCAAGAAGAGGCGAAAGCCGCTTCGCACGATCGGGATTTGTGGCGCACGCCTCGAGCGGCCCCCCTTTCGGGGTGACGATCCCGTGGTGCGGCGGGGCGCCCGCCCCTCTCTCCGCACCGCCGTCGTCCGGCCGGTGGTCAGCATCCACGCCCGAGCCTGGGCGACCCCATGCTCCCCGCCTTCCCGCCCGGCGCCTCGTCAGCGCCGCGTGTTGGTGGCGGGAACGGGGCCAGTATGCAGCAGACCAGCCGGGCGGGGACAAGCGGGACAAGGCGCAGCACGCATCAGGCCGCAACCAGCTCACGAGCGGGCCATGGCCGCCCGGTGCCCAGCCTGCATTTCTTGGCCCTCAATGGTGCGCCACTCGTCGTCGCCCTCGTCATCGCTATGGGCCTGCCTGAACAGGTCGAGCGCCAGCTGCGCATCGCGCAGCATGCTGGTGAGGCGGCGATGCTCGGGCGGCTGCTGGCGATCAAGCCGGGGCAGGGTGCGGGCGCCGGGTTCGCGCGAGATCAGCCGATAGATGTCGGCCAGCAGCACCGCGCTGGCCCGGGCGAGCAGCGGGCTGGCCAACTGTTTGGGCGCATGGACCTGCGCCGCATGCAGCGTGGCGCGCAAATGCAGCAGCCGCTCGCTCAGTTGCGCGTGCTCCAGTACTTTGGCGAATGAAATCAGATTGTCCATAAAACCCTCCCTGGCGGTTGTCCTGGCGCGCCCAGCATGAGCGCGCGGCAGGGGCCGAGGATTAGTTTTGGGTTTTTGGGTTTTTGGCGTGGGGACGGTGGCGGACTCTGGCGCCGCTCTAGCGGCGGCGGCTGCGCCAGAGCAGGGCGGCGCCGGCCAGCAGCGCGACGAGGCCGGCAAGGGCCCAGGGCAGGGACGGGCCTTCGAGCGGTTCACAGTCGCCGACGCACAGGATGGGCGCCATGGTGACCAGCCCGGTGCCCTGCAGGAACCACAGGCCCCCCAGCAGGACGAGGACGAGGCCGAAGGCGATGAACAGATATCTCATGGGGCGGGATCTCCAGCGGGAGGCCAGCCTATGCCGGGGATGGGGACGGGGCAATTGGGGGGTGGGGGCAACCGATATGCCGGTTTCTCCCTAGCTGATGAAACCGGCAAGGATAGCAGCGCGCGCGGGGGCGGGGATATTTTGGGTTTTTGGGTTTTGAAGTGGGGGCCTTTCCCTTTGGGGGAGAGGAATAGTGGGCGCGTTTCAATACCGTCCGTGGTCGCGGATCGCCGTGTCGATCTCGACTTTGAGGGCCGGATGGGCCGCGAGCGCGCGGGTGATCAGGGCGGTGTTGGTCTGGTCGATGGCGCTGGCCAGCTCGTGGGCGCAGGCGCGGTAGGCGTCGGGCGGCAGGCCCGCCTTGAGCGCTGGCAGCAAGGCCTGCAGTGTGCGGCCAGATTCAAAGGCGGTGCGGATCATGGTGCGGGCGAGATCGATGTCCATGGCGGGTCTCAGCGGTTAAGGCAGGTATTGAGGCATTTGTGGCATTCCCAAATATTAAAGTCGGTCCCCGGCGGTTGGAGCCGCTCCAGTACGCGGACGGGGTGTTCGACGCGATGCGCGGCGTGCTGGGCTTGGGGCGACATCTGTGGCGAGCCCCGATGCGCTCCTCCCCCTTCAGGGGGAGGTTGGGTGGGGGGGGTGGTTGACCCGCCCTCATGAGACGGCGATATTGCATCGGGATCAGTGCATGCAAGGATGCGCCGTGGGACATGGCCAATTGTACTTGGATGCGTTTGAGGCGATTTTCGGGTAATGGTTCAAGCTCACATCCTCCATGCCACCTATTTGGCGAATCTGAGTTGTGTAATGTACAGCGCACATGAACTTGTGATAGATCGGTACGGAAAAAATTCCTATTATTCTTAGCATACCTGTGATAGATAAACGACTCAATAGGAGTGATTAGCATGGTAGAACGGGCAATAGCTACGAAACTGGCACTGCGCGCTATGAACCAATCTGATCATATTGGTTCGTTGGATGACCGGAAACGAATACAAAAACTCATTTATTTGGCACAGGCGAAGGGAGTGTCTTTGGGGTATGGTTTTAGTTGGTATCTTCGGGGGCCGTACTCGTCCACTTTGGCAAAAGACTACTACAATACCCCTGCCATAGATTTGAATAGCACCGACGCGCCTACGATACGCGCTGACCTGCTTCCGCGTTTGCAGCAGGTCGGCGAAATTCCGACCGATAATAGGCGTCCGCAGGGACTACAAGAAGCTGATTGGCTAGAAATTGTCGCGTCAGTTCATTATTTGGAGCGAGTAGCAAAGCTTGACGAAGTGTCTGCAACAGATAAGCTTCGTAGAGAAAAGCCTCACTTAGTCGAGCATGTGGAAGTCGCGCGTGATGTCGTCAATCAGTACTTCCCAAAAACGCAAGCGAATTAACGACCCTGTCCATGGGGCGGTGTTTCTAACCCCCCTTGAATACAAGATAGCCACTTCTCCTGCTTTTGTACGACTAGCAAATGTCAAGCAACTGGGGTTGGGAGCGTTCGTTTTTCCCGGTGCTACCTATTCGCGCCAAGAACACAGCATGGGCGCTTGTCATGTCGCGGGACAAATGCTGGCTTCGATTTCCCATAGCGGAGTCGACATTTCGGATCACGACTACCATATCACGCGGCTGGCTGCGCTTCTGCATGACCTCGGCCACTATCCATTTTCACATGCAACGGAAGAAGCGGTGCATTTGATAGAAGGTGTCCCAGCGCTGGAGGGTAGTCCTCCCACGCAGGAGTATTTTACTGACCACGAGGAGGTCGGAAAATACATCATCAAAAATGATCCCCATATATCCTCTTTGCTAAGAGAGCACGGGTTTACTGCGGACGAAATTGTTGCTCGACTGGACGGAGCAGATAATACCAGTCTAAATATGTTGGTTAGTTCGGATTTGGATTGCGATAGGTTAGACTATCTGCGTCGGACTTCTCTTCATGCGGGACTTCCTTACGGTGGAGTCGACGCTGAATACTTAATCGACAATTTGACGCTAGACGTTGACGGATTGCCCTGTCTCCATTCTAAGGCGATTGGCGCAGCAGATCACTTTCTGGTATCTCGACTCTATGACTTTGAGCAGGTTCCGTTTCACAAAGCGGTAGTCGGATACGAAGAGGCGCTGAAAAAGACACTTGCAGCTATGATGAGAGATGGCGCGCTTGACCTATCAAGGCGCGCTGTAGCCGGAATGGTTGCTGACGAGACTTGGCGCCGGTTTGACGATCAGACCATGATGGGTAAAATCCGGGTTTTCAAAGACGAGATTTCGGCGTCATCTCCCAGTGACCAAGTTATTCCGTTCGTAGATTGCATTCTTAATAGGCGAGCACCCAAGCTCGTGTTGGATTTTCAGTATCTAGATAGACAGTCGGAAGAATCAGAGGAAAAATTTGACAATCTAGCCGCCGAATGTAGCGATCTCGCTACTGCAACATATTGGGAGTTCGGCGTCGATCCGGAGTTAACATTTACGTGGTCCCGATCCTTCCCAATGCTGAAAGGTAGTGAATCAGGTCAACGCATACGGCTCCTATCATACGGTGACAGGAGTCAGCGCAGTTGGCCCATTGATTTAGCCGCTAGAACTCTCTCGTCGAAGCTAGACGGCGTGGTGCTGCGGCATTTCCGCTTGTACGCATGCTTGAACGGCTTTCCGGATCCCAAAGACCTACGCGCGAAAATCAGATCTCGTTTGTCGTCTCATGTAGATGCCAGAGGTTTGGAGTTTGACCTGTTGGAAGATCAAGATTGATCAGCCGAAGCGCCACCGATGGGATTGTGCATCGGCGACCACCGTTCATCTCTCGTAGCCCCATAGCCCCATAGCCCCATAGCGCCTTCGATTAGTCTTGTCGCTTTATCCTGTCGTTCGGGCTAGCTCACATGGCCCTCTCGGCTCACATCGCGCCACTGCAGAGATTTTGCCGAGAGGCTGGGGATGGACCCCCACCTAACCTCCCCCTGAAGGGGGAGGGACCGGGCGGTGGGTGGGGTGGTATTGTAGGTCAACTCGATGCGCTCCTCCCCCTTCAGGGGGAGGTTGGGTGGGGGTGCAGACATGAAAGAGCAGATCTCCTTTGCCCGCGGCTTGCGGCGGGAGCAGACGGTGGCGGAGCGGCGGTTCTGGGCGCTGCTGGAGCCATGGCGGACTGCCGGCTGGCATATGCGGCGGCAGGCGCCGATCGGGCCCTATGTGGTGGATTTCGTCTGCAAGCGCGCCCGGATCATTTTCGAGATCGATGGCGACAGCCACTTTACCGAGGCAGGTCTGGCGCATGATGCGCGGCGGACGGCTTTTCTCGCCGGGCTGGGTTATCGCGTGGTGCGCTTTGGCAATGACGAGGTGCTGACCAATATCGACGGCGTCGGCGACATGGTGTTCGGGGTGCTGGGGTCGGTGGATGGGGAATCACCGGGGTGGGGAGAAAATCCGGACTAGCCGCGAGACCCCCACCCAGCCGGCATTCGGGCATAGCCCTCATGGCCATGTCGGCTCAGATTGGTCCACGGAGCGATTTGCCGCCAAAGGCGGACGGCTCGAAGCCCCTGAAGGGGCACCCCCACCTAGCCTCCCCCTGAAGGGGGAGGGATCAGATTGGGGTTGGGGATGGGCCCCCACCCGGCCTCCCCCTGAAGGGGGAGGGGCGCATCGAGGTTGTCCATGATGGTGCCCCTTCCACCGCGCGGCTCCTCCCCCTTCAGGGGGAGGGCTGGGTGGGGGTGCCGGGGGGCTAGTTGACCTCTCCCGACAGCGTATCCAGTTCCATTTCGCGCAGCCGCTTGACCTCGTCGCGGAGCCTTGCGGCTTTTTCGAATTCCAGATTGGTCGCGGCTTCGCGCATCTGGGTTTCGAGGTCCTTGATGACGGCGGCGAGGTTGGCGCCGACATGGGTGGCTTCCTTGCCGTCGCGGCCTTTGCCGATGGAAATGGTGACGTGGTCGCGCTCGTAGACGCTGTCGACGATGTCGTGGATGTTGGAGCGCACCGAGGCGGGGGTGATGCCGTGGGCCTCGTTATAGGCGACCTGCTTTTCGCGGCGGCGGTTGGTTTCGGCCAGCGCCCGTTCCATC
>NZ_JAUYGL010000148.1 GCF_030689745.1 Devosia sp. | reverse complement strand
GCCATCTCTGCCAGCCCAAGCACCTGGGCCACAATGCGCTGACCAGTCCGGTACACTTGAACCCGCCGGCGCATCTGCGGCGACAGCGCTTCATCGGGATCTGGCACCTGCGCGTGCAGCTCGTTGACGGTGAACGCCAGCCCTGCCCTGCGGGCCGCGGCTTTGGCGGCCCGAACCAACTTCTCGATATCCGCTCCGGATTGCCCGACGAGTCGCTCGGCTAGACCGCTCAGTTCCTGGCGGGACACATCAAATCCGGCATACCGCGCCAGAATATGGGCGATTGCTTCAGCGTCAGGGAGCTCAATGCGAATGATTTCATCGAGGCGCCCCGACCGCGTCAGGGCCGGATCAATTCGATCGACATGATTGGTGGCGCCAACGATCACCACCCCTGCAGTTCCCATGGCATTCGTGACGAGCTCGAGCATCCGGTTGACGATCTGGGTCCAGTATTCGCTGTAGCGCCCTTCAAGCGTGTCGCGGCTGGCGATTCCATCGAGCTCATCAATGAACAAAACGCTCGGTGCCTGCGCCACTGCCTGCTCAAACACGGCCTGCATTCGCTTCAGCGTGCCCGACAAATTGTCTCGTGCATTCCATTCAGCCACGCTGGTCGCTATCAACGGCACCTTCAGGGTTGCGGCCAGGACAGCGGCAAATGAGGTCTTTCCCGTCCCCGGCGGGCCCGAAAGCACGACTGCTCGATGGTCAACCTCGTCCCAGGTGAGCCGACCCTTACGCCATAGCTCGAAATCCTGAGCCAGTTCGAGCCCCCAGGTCTTGGCGGCACCGTAGCCATGCAGATCGCCGAGCAAATCGGTTTGAGCGTGGGGCAGCGCTATTTGCGGGTTCACAGCCTGCTGCAGCCCCGACAAGCACTCGGTCGCCGTCCGACCGCGGCGGACATGCGCCACCAGGTTTTCGGTGCGCAGCTTCTCGGCAGAGGAGAAGCTCAGCACGCCACCTGGAACTTCATCATGGGCAGCCTCGAAGAGCACGGCCAGCATTTCAGGAGACATTGGCGGTAGCTGCAGCTCAAGGTCGGCACCCGCAAGCGCGTCCGGCGTTGGATCGTCGGCTGACATGGTGCCGAAGATGGGCAGGCGCTGCTCGGCAGCTTGGGCGATGATGCGGACCGAAATGCGATCATGTCGACCGCCCGCATCAGCAAGGATGACAAAGCTATCTCCTTGTCCAAGACCGTAGCGAGGATTGTGGTTCACCCTGCCCGACTTCAAGACGACCGCGTCGGCAAGGACATCGCCCACAGTGGCGGCATCATCTCCATTTCGTGTCCTGATGACCACAAAGGCCTGGGTCGCCACCAACGACTTCATGGTCGCAAAGTGCGGCGCGAGGCAGTACGCCAGCGCGATTGTATATGCCGCCCTATCGACAGGCAGCCGCATGTTTGCCTGAAGTTTTTCGGCGATTGCCACCGCGTCTTCTTCGCTGCCGGCGTCCTGCGCAAGCCTGTCTGCTGTCCTTCGGCGAAGGTTGTCCAGCATCTCGAGTGCCAGGCGTCGGCCGATTGATGAGTTGTGGATGGGTGTGCCCTCGCTTTGGAGGGATGACGTGCCGGGGGTGCTCATAGTGCAGCTCCTGCCCACTTTGGGCGCGAAAAACGGATGTTGGTGAACCGCCCAGAGCCTGGCCCTGACATCGCGCGCTGCATGCGCAATAAGCTGATCGAGTATGGAACATATAGCGAACATAATGCAAGAGGGGTTTTCCTCGCCTTCCTGTCCTGCATCGTCCCCTGGGGCCGTGCGTACCAGCGATTTCCGTAAGGATTTGCTAACCCATCGGCTAATCCACTCCGAAACAAGCAAAATTCTGGATGGTCAGAACCAGTTCTTTGCGGCAGGCTGAGCATCAGAAAGGAGAGACACCATGCCCGAATATGCCGAAACCAGCATCGAAAAGCTGCTCGTCGTTGTCGTGAACGACCGTGTCCCTCCTTTGGTCACGGTTAGCTGACCGACGCTTCTATCCCCTCAGACATGACCGATGCCCATCGGCTCGATTGAGCCGGCTTGTCATCGCGACCAAGAGCGATAGCACGCCACCAGCGTGAGCGTCGGGCCACGCCCAACTTCCAACCACAATCCGCATTCGGCAAAACCATACGGCACAAAGCGTGCCCGCGGCAGTGCTGATTGCGTCCCGCAGATGACCGATGTCGTTCCGTCTGGAGCGATGCCGGACAGCAGTATCAAGACGAGCAAAAAGGTATGATCTTTGAATAGGTTACGTGATAAAGCAAGGTGTTTTGCGTATTCGCAAAAGTTATCCTCACGTAGCACGGAAGGAAGAGACCCGATGAGTTTGGAAGTGGTGATCGTTCTGAAATAGTTGTTCAGAACTTAAGCGATTTCCTCGGTTGTTGACCCGGCATTCGCCCCGGAAACACAATCGTCGTCGGGAACCGGGACGTCTCGGCTTTCCTCAAATCTCATCCAGAGAACGCCCTGGTGGCCAGCCCCGAGCTGCCAGGGTCGGAGTACGGGGCTGCTGAAGGAATTCGGTCAACGATGTCGCTCGACCAAAATACTGCGCTCCATCTGCGCTACCCCGGCTTTCGGTCCTTCAAGGCGCCGCAGGCCATCCACTACCGGCACCGATATTGCCGGATCGTGCTGGTGCTCGACACGCTCGATGAGCGGGTATCGGAACTGGCGCCTGCTCACCTCTCGCCTCACGGCGCAGAAGTTGGTCAGGACTGCATTTACCGCCGAAAGGTCGGTGTGCGCTGGGAAACCATTCGCATCGGCCGGCCAACAGGAAAGGATGACACTATGAGGTACGACCGAGTGCTGACACGCGAGCAAACCACGGCGCTGCCGGGTTACGCTAATGCCAGCCTGATCTGGGCAAAGCGTAACACACAGGTAACGATTCAGTCTCGAATGGCGGCCCTCGAACTGACGGCAGACGAGAGACCAACGACCCTTGGCAAGCTGCTAAGCGCCATTTTGGACGCGGCTGGCAACGCCGACGAGCTCCTGGCCCTCATCGCCGATGGCACGCTGCAGATCGATGTCTGCGGAGTGCTGACAATCTGGACACCCATTCGCCGGAGAGGGGCAAAGCCTGCCTGAACTCAATGCCGAAATAACGCAGCAAAAGATCTGAACTGAAGGAGATTTCTATGTCGCCATAGCCGGAAAACGAAAATGTCTCAGGTTGGAGCCTGAGACATCCCGAATTCAAAGCGGTCGCCCAAGTCCTACAAAAACCAGGCGGCCAACACCCCAAAGCAAATGGGCTGTGCACTCTCAACATGCATCCTGATAGCTCTTTCGTCAAGGGCCAGGAGGCGGTTGTGGAAGGCACGGCGAAGGAGAAGTCGTGTCAAAGAATCCTGAAAGCTCTGCCCCCACCCACAAGTGCCCCGATGGCATCACTCTGCCCTACGCCACTTCGCGCAGGGAGCACTCGCTATGAGCATCATTGCCGAACTGCAAAACGGCGGCGCTAAAGGGCCGATCCTGAAGCCACTACCTGATGACGACTTCGTCTGGGACTTTTCTCAGGGTGCAGACCACAGCACGATCTGCTGCGTGGAACCGGTCATCCGCATCAAGACCTCCTCCGATAAGGGGGCTCCTGGCCGCTCCATTGGCGTGCCCAGAAAAAACTCGCGTCGCAATACGATCGACTACCAAGACCCCATCGATCACAGCATCAAAAGGGCAGAAGGCAACCTGGAAATGAAGGGTCTCTATCAAGATCTCCGTGACCCCAACGTGGTCAAAATCGAGCCCCAGTTCGGGCCGTGGAAGTATACGGATGCGGCAGGAAAACAGAGGTCGGCATACTGGGATGCACGGATCACCTATTCCGACGGAACCAGGGTGCTCAAGGATTTTAAACCGGCGCCGATTGCGATCCGGAAAAATCACTTGGAGACCGTGAACACCATTTTCCAGCAAATGCCCACGTCGGTCGCCGACAGTGCAGCCATGATCACAGATCGCGACTTGCCCGCATGGGCGGTGGCGAATGGCCGGCTCATTCACTCGGTGTTGTGTGATGAACACTGGGTGATGAAAGACGAGATGGCTGCCGCCATCGAGCTTCTCCACGAACCGGTCACGCTTGAAGACCTCTGCTTGCCTCATGGAGGCATCCAGCGAACTTTCCGCACGGCAGTATATCTGATCGCAAAGGGCATCCTCTGGCACCCACCTGGTCTGATCAATGCCTTCACTCGAGTTGCTCACCTGCCTGTCTTTAAGGCGCCTACCAGTCACACGTCCGGCACATCAATTTCCACCAATTTATAGGAGCTGTCACATGAATAATCCCAAGGCTTCGCTGGTGGAGATCACACCCTTTTCACTCATTTTTCAGAAGGGCGAGGAATGGCGCGTCGAAGATGAAACGCCCACGGAGTACTATATTACCGGCAGAAATGATCCCACCCTGTTCGACGTCCTGATCAAGGACGAACTGTCAAAACTTGTGAAATCCGGCAAGCTAAAAATCAGGGAAGAGATCATCGATTTCTTGGATATGTCAGTAATGACCGTCTCCAAACGCCGCCGGACGGCCCTGTCCATGATGTGGGTATCAGCGGTGAAGGAGGCGCTCCAGATTGGGCTTATCGAGGACATCACGCAAAGGTCTTGCAAGCTGGTGATCGCAGTCAAAGGACCTGAGGTGATCGATCGCTACCGGAACTACCATGGTGAAACGGACTACGCCGAACCAAAACCAGGCCGCAAACTGCACCATGGCAGCCTCTCCGAAGACCGCACCAAACAGCATCTGGATATCGACGAGAAGCGCATCCTTTTGACCCCGCGATCACTATGGGACCTCATGAAGCGCTGGGAGGCCAATCCAGTGCCGGAGACACTTGTCCCACAGTGGACGAAGAACTGCGGCGGCGGCAAAGCACTGGATCAGCGCACATGGGCTATAGTGAAGGAAAGCAGCGTTGCCTACGCAGGTGAATCGTACCGAACCTATGATGGCGTCCTGAAGTTCATTAATGCCGAGATCGTCTCAAGGAACGCTTTGGTTGCAGAAAGTAATCAGATTCCTCTTGCGACCCCCTACATGGTGCGAAAGGCCATCGATGAGCTTCCCGAATTTGCCAAGATGTTTACGCGACGGGGTCCGAAGACAACCAACAATGCTCTTCGCCTGGTAGGGCGGGGGCCGAAGTTTACTCGTCCGGGCGAGGAAATTGTTCTCGACGGCTGGGAAGCGCATGTACACACGCTGCTGGAACCGAATGTGCAGCGCATGTTCTCGTTGGATGTGAACACCGTGCGCCTTCGCATAGTGCCCGCCATGGATCACGCGACGGGCTATATATTTGGCCTCACAGCGGCGCCCACAGGAGAGACTGCCGCCCTAACAACAAAGTGCCTACGAATGATTGGGACCGACCGTTCAGCTTTAGCGCGCGCCGCGGGTTGCACCTCGGACTGGGGCCCTCCGATCGGAGTTGAGATCTTGGCGCAGGATTCTGGTTCGGCGCTGTGGAACGAAATTTACATGCAAGCCGGCTGGGTAATAGCAAACTCCGTCGACCACAAGGCCGCTGGGCTTGCGTGGCTTCGCGGGGCAGTGGAACGAGTCCTGCAAACGATTGACACCAAGTTCGTGCAGAATTTCATCGCGCGGACGGGAAGCAACATCTTGTCTCGACATGAAAACGATCCGCAGAAGCGCGCCGCCATAGTGGCTGACTTCTTCATGAGGCTATTCGTTCGCTTCATCGTCGACGTGTATCACCACGAGCCCCGCCTGAAAGGTCGCGCAAAACGTCCTTCTCCAGCCCGGGAACTGGAGATGGCGCTAAAAGTGCAACCGAAGGCAGCGCCAAACCCGGACGTTCAACGACTAGCGTTCGGAAAAGTGTTTGATCGCAAACTGACCCGAGCAGGCCTGCGCTTCATGAACATCGAATACAGTTCTGTGTGGCTGGCCAAGCCCCTGCGGGATCGTGGACCGCACATGATGAAAATTAAGGTCGACCCGATGAATCTGGGGCGGATTTCCGTAAACATCGACAACCGATGGGTCACTATTCCAGGGCCGCCCGAGCTGGCAGATATCGATTTACAAACTTGGATTGAACTGGGTGACCGCAATGCCCGAGAGGTAGGTGAACACGCAGAAATAGACTTCCGAACTTTCGTGGCACCCGCGCTGTTGGAAATCGATGCCGCGGCCCGGCGCGCCGAACGTCACCTCGGCTTTACTGATCTCGACTGGACGCCGGCCATGATGGAAAAGGCCGAAGGAATGCTGCGCACCTACGTGGTCTATGACCGAGCCCCTATCGGCGCCGAGCCCGGCGTCTCGGGCTCATCCCGCGAGCTCGGTACCGTGATTACCCGCACTGCTTCCCATGCCGCTCAGGTTTCTTCTTCGATTGCTCCAGACGAGCCCGTTTCAAGCAAGCCGACAAAAAGAGCGGAAATCCAGCCATCGCCTGACGAAACACCCACCGCCCTTCCAGTAGCGCCAGTCCGTCGCATTCCCCGTAGCCGTAGGTAGACCCACTTGCTCAAAAACACCGACAACACCATCCGTCTTGCAGAGCGCCTAAACCAAGTGAGCTTCGTTGTGCCCGAGTATAGCCAGCTGCTCGCCATGCTGCAGCGGCAGCACGAATCTGTGGCAGTCCGGATCGACGAGGCACAGCCGTGGGGCGCAAACAATCGCCATCCTGTCCGCGGGATCATAGTCACAGGTCAACACTACAGCGGAAAAACGGATCTGGTGGCGCAGTGCTTAGAAGCCGTAGAGCCAGTTGAGTCTGTGGATGGGCAAGCGATTGAACCCAACAGCCGCATGATCGAAGCGCCCAATGTCTTTACCCAGTCGAGCATGGCGCGTGCGATCCTTGCGGTCATGGGTTATCCCCTGACTCGCAAGATGACCACGGACCTGGCCTGGTCAAAAGTCTCGGATCGCCTCGACAAAGCTGCGGTAACCCAACTTGCCATCGACAACTGGCAGTGGTCCTTCTCCCCATCGCGTGCCGGAAAATTCTCCAGGGATGTCGAAAAACGCCAGATTCAGGCAGCATTCTGCAACATGCTAGACCATTCGGTTTGGCCCCTGCCCCTAGTCTTGATCGGCCTACCCGAGGTGATGAGCGAGCTGGCCATGGAAGGCATGCACCATATCAAGGATCGCTGTGACGTCATCAATATCGGACGTATGCGAAACGATGCTGGTGAATATGCCAGCTTGCTTGATGGCATCGGCAAGCTCTGTCAAACCGCTGGGCTACAGCTGCAGCTTCACATGGACGATCTACCGATGCAGCGGCTAGCACACGCCGCCGATGATGCCCGAGGTGTTGCGATCACCATCGCGAAGCTGGCTGTATTGCAAGCCGTACGCAACGGCTCAAGCCGACTGGAAATCGAGCACTTTGGCGCTGTCTACGCTAGTACAGCCAGTTCGCACGACGACCAGCGGAACCCGTTCGTCTCCGACACGTGGGCCACAGTCGACACTTCTGGGATTGGGAGCAATCCTGACGTACTGCAGGCTCTTGTCGAAATGAACGGCCCAAAAAAGGCGTCCCCTCGTCAGTGACGCCGCTGCTCTGCAGTCGCTGACGATCAAGATAGGCGTGACCTTAGGGCCGTGCACTGCTCAAACGAACGAGAGGTTTGGTCCTACTGAGCCAGGAAACGGGGTCGCAGACACGCGGCCCCTTTTTTTGGACCATTTGCAAAACCAGTTTCGACGTAAGGAAAGTTGGATCTCAACTTATTGGAAAAAGTGCAGTGATATCAGTGGGCTTTTGGAAAATCCGATTCAGTCGCAACAGCTGTTGCGAGCGATACGGATTTTCCAAGGTCAACCCCAAGGGCCGACCGCGGCTATGACTGGCAGTATCTCGTAGATTTGGGCGCAGCACCGGCGGTCGCGCCCACATCCCTACCCAGCGTGACCGCAAGGTCCAGCGTTCGGTCGACCCCGAACTCTACCGCCGGCGCAACCTGATCGAGCGCTTCTCAACCAACTCAAGCACGTGAGGCGCATCGAAATGCGCGCTCATGAGTCCGCCATCTAGGCCGGAAGCATGAAGCCGTCGAAGAAGCTTGCGAGCTCCCCATGCGCGTCGAATGGCAGAATCTGCGCGACATGTTGATCAGGTCTGACAATCAGCAGGCAACCCTTCTGCCGGTCGATGCCGCGAAGCTCAAAAATATCCCGGCCGTTTTTCAGATCAGGACAGAACATCTTCTCATAATCGACCAGCCCCAGCTTGCCTTTGCGCGGCAACAAGAAGGCCGGCAGGGTTTGGAGTGCCAAGGCGCGATGCGCCTGCTGGAACACGGCGCGCGTATCGATCACCGAGTCGATATCGGCATCCGCGCCAGTGTATCTTCGTACCGGAGAGCTGGGCGCGTTGGCGAGAAAGTCGCACAATTTGTTGATTGCCGAACCCTGCACGGACGGATCCTCGTCGGGGCAAAAGGCAAAGATGCGCCAGCGGGCGTCGGCTTGCACCGTGTGGCCAAGCTCCATGGTCCTGGCGTCAGCGAGGCGCACCACCGACGCAGAGTGGAACCGCGATCCGATCTCAAACCCCGTCGCAAGGTGCTGCCAGAGCGGTTGCCCGGTGAAGACCGAAGGCTCGTATTTGACCGACAGGCCAGCGGTGTAACGCCCATGCTCAATGAAATAGCTTTGGAATTTTGGCGTTTCTTCCAGCGATGATCCCGCCTCGGGCGGTGCACTGATGATCCTGGACCATTCGTGGTCAAAATCAATCAGGTCCTTGGCGACCCTGTGTCGTTCCGCCGCGTAGCTGTGCAAAATGTCGGGCCGCGAGCGCCCCTCCAGAACAGCAATCAGTTTCCAGCCCAGATTGAAAGTATCGCCCATCGACACGTTCATGCCCTGGCCTGCCTTGGCGCTATGGGTATGGCACGCATCTCCGGCTATGAAGACCCGGGGCGCTTGGGTGTCGGTATTGTCGGCGGGAACATCATCGAACTTGTCCGCCAAGCTGTGCCCCACTTCATAAATCGACCACCAGGCGACCTCCTTGACGTCAATGCTGAAGGGGCTGAGCACGCGGTTGGTCGCATCAATCAGCTTGTCGACGGTCACGGTATTTACCGACACGCGCTGGTTCTCGACGAGTTTGTCCATCTCGATATAGATACGAACCAGATTACCCCCTTCGCGCGGGATGATAATGATATTGCCCTCATCGGCAGATTTGATCAGAGACTTCAATCGATAGTCTGGGAAATCGGTCACTGCCAAAACGTCCATCACCCCCCAGGCCTGATTGGCGCGGTCACCACGCAATTCCTGCCCGATGGCGCCACGCACCACACTGCGGGCACCATCACACCCGACAACATAGCGAGCGCGGACGGTCTCGGTCTGCCCCGCGTTTTCTGAATCAACACGCTCCAGTGTCACCGTGACCGGGTATGCCGCACCGTCCTCATCCACCGTCAGGCCAACGAGTTTTCGCGCATAATGCGGCTCGAGGCGCGACGGAGAGTTGCGCATGATTTCCAGATAACGGTCGTGCACCCGGGCCTGATTGAGAATGACGTGAGGCATTTCCGACAGCCCCTCCTCCACGTCCTGAATACGGCCGGTCCGGTGAATTGCCGTTGGATTGTCAGGGTTGGGGTTCCAGAATGTCGTTTCGTTGACCCAGTGGGCTTCGCGCATAACCTTCTCGCCGATCCCGAAGGCCTGAAACATCTCCATCGAGCGACACGAGATACCATCCGCCTGCCCCTTTACCATGGGGCCCGCCTTCTGCTCGACAATGGCCGTGGTGAGATGTGGAAACGCCGATAGCTGCGCGGCGAGTGTAAGGCCAGCGGGACCGCAACCCACGATCAGTACGTCAACTGTTTCGGGAAGGCCGGCACCAGGCTCCGCATGTCCCGGGGCTGCTTCGAAGACATCGGGATCACCCGGTTGAAAACCATTGAGGTGAAACTGCATCAGCCATTCCTTACATCAACAGGACATTTAATAAGTGAACTTACTATACGCATCCCTGTCGATCACTCGTCAATAAAAAAGTATGTGTACGTTCTATTTTTTTGCTAGTTGTGCCTCACACGAGGCAGCACCGGGGCCGGCCAATGAACAGTTCAACCTCCATGACGATCAGTTCCAGAATGCCGGGTCACCTCATCCGACGGTTGCATCAGGTGTCGACACATGTGTTCCTGCAGCGCGTTCTCGAGGCGGGGTACGATTTGACGCCCGTTCAGTTTGCGGCGCTCGACACGCTCCGCCACCACCCCAAAATTGACCAGGCAAGCCTCGCCCTGGCCATCAGCAAGGATCGCGCAACTGTTGGGGCCGTAGCCGACCGCCTGGAGCAGAAGGGACTTGTGACGCGCGTTATCAGTACGCGCGACAAGCGGGCGCGGGAACTGGCCCTTACCGAGGAGGGCGAGGCCGTCATTGCTGCCCTGTTTCCGATCGTCGAAGACCTGCAGAAAGAAATCCTTCCCGGCCTTGATGATGATGAATATCGTCAGTTCATTGCCTTGGCGTCCAAGGCCGTGAGGTCTGCGGGCCACCTCGGGGAAAGCTGAGGTCGACACCAGCTTTCCCCGGGAATTCATCCCATGGGGCCCATGATATCGCGGGCCTTTTACCGGAACATCGCTTGCGGGATGAGCAAAGCAATCTGCGGGAATATGACAATCAACAGCAGGCCGACGGCCATTGCGAACCAGAACGGCAGTACACCACGGAAAATGGTCGCCATGGGGACGTCGCCGGCCACACTTTTTACCACGAAGACGTTCAACCCCACCGGGGGCGTAATCATGCCCATCTCGATGACAATCACGGCGATGACGCCAAACCAGATCGGGTCAAAACCCAGTGACATGATGATGGGGAAGAAGATCGGAACCGTCACCACCAGCATCGCCAGCCCATCCATGAACATGCCGAGCACCAGATAGGCCACCACGATCAGCAGCAGCACGCCGTATGGGCCCAGCCCCGTCGACATCATCGCTTCGCCCAGAGTGGCAGGCAAATGGGTGAGTGCCAGAAATGGATTGAGCAAATTGGCCCCGATGATGATCAGGTAGAGCATGGCGGTTGTGCGTATGGTGTCAGAAACAGCTCTGACGACTGATTCCCTGTCAAGCTTGCCCGACAACAGTGCCATGACGATCACCAACGCGGCCCCGATTCCTGCGGCCTCAACAGGCGTGAATACCCCAAGATAGATACCGCCAATTGAGGTGACGATAACAAAGATCAACGGCAAGGCGCGCAGGAGCGCCACAAAACGCTCGCGAATTGGCACCTCAGCACCCCGTGGCCCCGCTGCCGGGTTGCGCAAGGTGACAAGGGTGACTGTGGCCATGAAAAGCACCGTCAACAGCAGGCCCGGCAGCACACCGGCCATAAAGAGCTGGCCGATACTCTGTTCGGTCAAAATGGCGTAGATCACAAAACCCGTCGAGGGTGGGATCAGAAATCCCAGCGTTCCCCCCGCGGCGATCGCACCAGTCGCCAGTCCGTCAGAATAGCCAAAGCGCTTCATCTCCGGAAGCGCCACCTTGCCGATGGTCACTGCGGTGGCTACGGACGAACCGCTCACCGCGGCGAAGGCCGCGCAGCCAACAATCGATGCGGAGGCGAGCCCACCGCGCAGCCGCCCCACCCAGGCGAAGGCCGCCTCATACAAGCGGCGACTAAAGCCTGCCGCCGAAGCGATATTGCCCATCAAAATGAAAAGCGGCACGACGGTCAGGGAATAATTCGAGGTCGCCGAAAACGTCTCTGTCACCAGCAGCGCATTGGCGGAGCGGCTGCCGTTCAGGATCATGGTCCCGAAAAATCCAACAGCAAGCATGGCCATGCCCACCGGCATTCTCAGGATCATGAGAATGAACATGATGCCGAGGCCACTGAGTCCAATCAGGAAATCACTCACTTCTCGGCGCTCCCGGTTAGCAGCACATCAACAAGTTGAAGGGCCAGCACAATTGCATAGAGCGTCGCTCCGAGCACGAGCAGCCCGTAAAACGGCCACAGCGGAATAGCGAGCATATTGGTGGCATCGCCAAATTCAGCCGCGTCCTGCATCTTCGACCAGGAACGCAAGGCCAGCAGGCCGAGCAGGTATATGGCAATGCCACGTGACAGGAGATCGCCGAGAAACCGTCCCACGGGGCCAATAATGCCATCGAACACGTCGACGCGAATGTGGTCGCCCCGCTGCGCGGCGGCAGGCATTGCCAGCATCACCAAAGCGATGGAGGCCAGTTGGATAATCTCATTGCTGCCCAGAATGGGCGCCGCGAAAACATATCGCATGATCACGCCAACGGAGGTGGCTACCAGCAGGACCACCAGCGCCGCTGAAGAGAGTATGTTGAGAAGGCGGACCGCCCATTCGACTGGTGTCGAATGGGCCAATCCGCGTGGCGCGTTTGCGGCCTCGTGGTCAATCATTCTGCAGGGCTTCGACGTAGGCCCGAGCATCCAGCCCGCTCGCATCTGCTTCGGAGACTACCTGTTCCACCACAGTCGCAGAGATTTCGTTAAATCGCGCTGCTTCCTCAGGCGAAAGCGTGATCTGTTCCTTGCCATCGGTGGCGACAAAATCTGCCATCGCCTTGTCGGCAACTGCGAGCCAGGCGGCATTGCCGTTGATGGCAGCTTCACCGCCAGCCTCAAGCACAATTTCCTGCTGCTCAGCGGACAGATCATCGAAACTGTCGCGGTTCATGACCAGGAAAAAGTCGGAGATCGTAGTCTCCATGCCACTGGTGACGTATTTGGTCACTTCGGCCAGTCGGAACGCGCTTAGGGCTGTCGCGTCTATCATGGCGCCATCAATCACCCCAGTTTGCATGGAATTGTAGATTTCAGTCGCCGGCATCGAAACGGGTGTTGCACCCCAGGCTTCCACGACCAGCCCGGCATTGCGCGAGGGAACCCTGAGCTTCAGCCCTTTGAGATCTTCGAGGCTATGGACAGGCTTTTCAGCCATGAACAGCAGATTAGGTGCGTTGTTCCAGATCCCGAGCAAGACAACACGGCGATACTCATCCGAAAGCTTATCCAAATTGGCAAGCATCTGGGCCGTTCCGGTCTCTGCAGAGATGACCCCGGGCAACTCCGCCAACAGGGTTTTTGGGAAATTTGACGCCGTGTAGCCGGGCAATCCGAACACGATGTCGGCAACCCCATCGACGGCGCGGTTGTATTGCTCCGCTGGCCCTGGGCCAAGTTCACCACCCATGAAGATGCTGACGGTCACCTCACCACCAGTCTTCTCGGCGATTGCGTCAGCAAAAGGCTTGTATGCCTGCTCCAGAACGAAGTGGGTCGGCGGCTGGAAATCAGCCAGTTTAAGTTCACGCGCCATCGCTGACGACGCCGCAAGTGCCAGTGCGGCCGTTAGCACCGCTGTCAAGCTCTTGATATTCATGTTGAATTCTCCCTTTGTAAATTAACTGGCTAAGTTTTATTTTCGTTGCGCCGGGATTGTTCCTGGCGCTGATGCAGCATGGTTTCAGCGGGGGTAGACCACCCCATCGAACAGTTTGCGTGCGGTGCGGATGGTGCCGGCCGCCTTGACGCCGCCGTCCTCGGCCATTTCAAGAAACACCTCCATGGCCCCGGTGGGGTGCTCGATCTGAAAGCGGCCATCCGCCGGAATAACCAACAATGGTTGGGCTACGCTGCCTTCAATCAGGCAGGCCGTGGCGACCGTTACGGCGGCCAGCACTCCGACAGAAGCGTGCACCCGATGAGGAATGAAGCTGCGGGTGTTGATGGCGCCCCCCGCGACCGCCGGCGAAACCAGCGTCATCTTGGGAACCGAAGCCCCGCGCACATCGCCCAGGTTCATGAGCGGCCCCACCGCCAGCCGGATCGCCTCGATCCGGGCCTTGAGCGCGGTGTCGGCTTCGATTGCCTCACGGGTTTCTTGCCCCGACAGGCCAAAATCGCTGGCCCGCATGATGACGCAAGGCATGCCATTGTCGATCAGGGTGCAGTTCACGCCGTCGATGACGTCGATCGCCCGGCCAGTGGGCAGCAGGGCACCACACATGGCGCCGGCAATGTTCTGAAACAGCAGGGGGATCGCGGCATGCGTGCCGGGAACGCCATCAATGCGCGCATCGCCCGCGTAATTGACGCGGCCATTGGGGGTCTGGATCTGCGCGACCGCCACTTCACCGGAATTGACCATGTGGATGCGAACCGGGGTAGTATCGCCCGCAACCGGCACCAGACCCCGCTCGATCGCCGCAGGGCCAACGCCGGCCAGGATATTGCCGCAACCCTGCGCGCCCGAAACCAGCGCCTGGTCGACAAATACCTGCAGGAACAAATAGTCGATATCGGCGTCCGGTCGGGTCGATGGCGACAGGATCGCCACTTTGGAGGTCAATGGATCAGCGCCACCAATGCCGTCGATCTGACGCGGATCAGGGCTGCCCATAATGGCCAGCAGCAGCGCGTCGCGGCTGGTCGGCTCTGACGGGAGGTCGCTGGCCAGAAAATAGGCGCCTTTGGAGGTGCCGCCCCGCATCCACAGGCAGGGGATGCCGCCTTCAGACATATTTCAGCCCCTTGGCCGCCAGCGTTTCGCGCATGCCATAGATATCGAGCCCCAGTTCACCAGCAGCCAGACGCTGGCGCTTGCTCTCTTCATTGGCCAGCCGCTTATTGGCCGCTGCCAGAACCGCTTCGGCTTCGTCGCGCTTCACCACGACAACACCGTCGTCGTCGGCCACGATGACGTCACCGGCCTCAACCAGTGCGCCCGCGCAGACAATCGGCACATTGACCGAACCGGGGGTTTCCTTGACCGTGCCCTGCGCTGAAATCGCCTTGGACCACACCGGAAAGCCCATGCGGGTCAGGTCGCGGATGTCACGGACGCCGGCGTCAATGATCAGTCCGCGACAGCCCCGCGCCATGGCCGAGGTCGCGAGCAGATCGCCAAAATAGCCATTGTCGCAGGGTGATGTTGGCGCCAGTACCAGAATGTCGCCCGCCGCCAATTGCTCGATGGCCACATGGAGCATCCAGTTGTCGCCCGGCGGGGCCGAAATGGTGACGGCAGAACCGGCAATCTGGGCACCGGCATAGATGGGCCGCATATGGCTCCCCAGCATGCCCTTGCGGCCCTGCGCCTCGTGCAAGGTGGCAACACCCGCTGCAGCCAGCCCGTCAATGGTCGCCGCAGTGGCGCGCGCGATGGTCTGAACAACAACACTCATTGTTCATTCTCCTTTTTGGCTACGGGTGGGGTGCCGTGCGTGTGGAAGCTTTCGATGGTTTTCAGACCCCAGGCCTGACCTTTTTTGCGCTCGGTTTCGGTCCAGACGACCGTCTGCCAGTCGGGCGCCAAAATCAGGCGGGCGCCGGCATTGGCAAGTTCCACGCGGTTGCCGGCCGGCTCCCAGACATAGAGGAAGAACGTGCCTTGAATGGCATGCTTGTGCGGCCCGGTTTCGATATGCACGCCGTTTTCCAGAAAGATGTCGGCGGCCCGTAAGATATCCTCGCGCGTGTCGGTGGCATAGGTGACGTGGTGCAGCCGGCCCTGCCCGCCGCCATGCTCTTCGGTGCAGGCCAGATCATAGGTCTTGTTGTTGACCGTGAACCAGCAGCCGCCAATCCGACCATTGTCCAGCTGGATCATTTCCGTAACGCGGGCGCCCAGACAGGTTTCCATGAAGCGGCGGAACTCGGAAACGTCGGCGGCCAGAAGGTTGAGGTGATCCAGCCGACGGGGCGCGGCACCGCGACCGTGATAGCGTTGCGCCAGGTTCTTCAGTTTGGGGCGCTCGGCTTCCGGCGCGACATAGCGCTTGGTGTCCCAGTAGATTTCGAACACATGTCCGGAAGGATCTTCAAAGCGGAAGGCCCGACCGTGACCGAGGTCGCCATCGACCCAGCCGAGCACCTTGAAGTCGCTCGCTTCGATGGCAGCCACCCGGCGGTCCAGCGCTGCCTGCGAGCTGGCGCGATAGGCGATGTGACCGACGCCGGTGGTATGATGGCGCGTCAGCTTGAGCGTGTGGAACTCATAATCGTCCCAGGCGCGCAGATAGGCCGAATTTTCGTCCTGGCCCGACACGGTCAGGCCATAGACGCGGGTGAAGAAGTCGAGGCTTTCATCGAACTTGTCGGTGAACATCTCGACATGCCCGAGATGGGCTATATCAAAGCAGGGTTCCATCAGAGCTCATCCACGGTGCGGGGAAAGATCGACTGGAAGCCTTCGGCATATTTTGAGGCGCGGCCGCCCGACTGCCCCCCCGAGTTGCGCTGGAAGTGGTTGGCCCGGTTCTGGGCGACCCGGGTATAGAACTCCCAAAGGTGTTCCTGGCCTTCCATGCATTCGATGGCGGCGCGCTTCTTGTCCCAGACATCCGTAACGTCGAGAAACACATCGGGCTTCCACCCCATCTGCTCGGTCTGGTGCGGCTCGAACAGATAGAGCTGTGGCGCGCCGAGCACCTTCTCGCCGGGTTTGTGACCCCAGGCTTGGGCAATCATGCGGGTCTCAAGGGCGACCTGAGTGGCGTACATGTGATCGGTATTGTAGGGATCATATTGCGAGTGGCTGAGCATGAAGGCCGGCTGCACGGCGCGAATGATATCGACCAGGCGATACTTGTCGTCATCGTTCAGGCGCAGCGGGTAGTCGCCCAGATCCATGCTGACCAGATCATGCACACCCAGTTTTTCTGCCGCCCGTTCAGCTTCTCCGCGCCGCGCCGATTTGACTTTTTCGAGGGTCATGTCGGGCTGCTTCCACAGCTTGGCAGACTCACCCCGCTCGCCAAATGACAGGCAGACGACGGTGACCTCATAGCCCCGGGCCGCATGTTGGGCGATGGCCCCACCGCAGCGCCAGACGAAGTCGGCGGCATGAGCGCTGATGACAAGTGCGGTCTTGGCTTTGGACTGGGTCAACTCACTCTCCTGATGCTTAAGCTGGTTAAATGTCGCATCGCCGCATCGAGAAAACCAAATCCAAATCTCGGGCCAGCCATAAGTATAGGCTATAGCGATTTACGTTTGACGGTGGGACCTGTACGCTGGCGAGGCCCCTCCTCCCTATGCAGCCAAGGATATGCAGATGGTGACCGCTGGATCGATTGCGCTGGCCGGTATTGGCGCGGCCAGCCGGGCCTCGACGCAGAGCTGGCAACTACCGTCGCGCGCACCATACGCCGATGGCGTCAACGCGCAGCATGCCCGCCCGGCACTCGATGCCCTATTGGCCGCAAGGTCATGAGAGCCAATCTGCGCCATCTGCGCGCTTTTCTGGCGGTCTTCGACACCGGCTCCATCACACGCGCTTCGGCGATGTGTCACGTATCCCAACCGGCTGTGACCCAGGCCATTCGCAAGCTGGAGCGGCAGGCCGAAGCCGAGCTGTTCCAGCGCACCAGCCATGGTCTGTTTGCCACTCCAGCCGGTACGGTGCTGGCGCTGCGCGTCCGCACCGCCTTTCGCCTGCTCGATCCAGCGCTTGCGGAATTGGCCCCACGCCTGCGCATCACCGCCACCGCGGCGCAACTGACGGCACTGATTGCGGTCACCGAGACCGAGAATTTCACACTGGCCGCCCGACGGCTCGGCTTGGCCCAGCCCACCGTGCATCGGGCCATCACCGACCTTGAGCAGGAAATCGGCCGGTCGCTGTTCGAACGTACCGCGCACGGCATGATCGCCACCCGGGCGGCGGAACTGCTGACCCGGGCTGCCCAGCTGGCCTTTGCCGAACTTGATCAGGGCGAGGCAGATCTCGGCGAATTGCTGGGCCGCGAAGTCGGCCGCATTGTCGTCGGGGCCATGCCGCTCTCGCGTTCGCTGATCTTGCCGCGTGCTATTGCCCGCTTCCGGCAACAGCGCCCAACCCTGCCGATCCAGGCACTCGATGGCCCCTATGCCGATCTGATCACCGGCTTGCGACGCGGTGAGGTGGATTTCCTGATCGGCGCCATGCGCGATCCTGCGCCGATCGGCGACATTGTCCAGCAAGCGCTGTTTGACGACGAACTGGTGGTTGTCTGCGGCCGTCATCACCCGTTGCTGACCCAGCCGAGTGTGCAACTCGCCCAACTGGCTGCCTATCCCTGGGTGGTTGCAGTTGAGGGCACGCCCACCCGGCAGCAATTCAACCAACTGTTCGCACCCGACAGCAGCACCAGACCGATCAGCCTGATTGAAACAGGCTCAATGGTGCTGATGCGCGAATTGCTGCAAATCTCTGATCACCTGGGGTTCATTTCGGGGCTGCAGATTGAATCGGACATCAAGCTGGGTGCCGTTGCGCGCCTGCCGCTGCGGCTTGGGGATACATCGCGCTCGATTGGCCTGACCGTTCGGGCCGGCTGGACCCCCACGCGGGCCCAGGACGAGTTTTTGCAGGCGCTTCGAGCCACGGTGGCTGACCTCGGCCCCTGAGCCGCACCAGGCAGATGCGCTAGATCTGCTCAGGCCAGTAGAGCCGCGTCGGATTGTCGACCAGCAGTGCCTGGAGGCTTGCGGGCGACGGGGCGATGATCTTGAGCAGATCGACGAGCTCGCCATCGTCGGGCATATTCGCCTTGATATTGGGATGCGGCCAATCGGTGCCCCACAGCACCCGGGTCGGAAAGCGCTCAACCAGCAGGCGACCATATTCGGCTGCATCGTGGAAGGGCGGGCCGGCGCGCGAGATGCGCTCGGAGCCGCAGACCTTCACCCAGAAACGCTCATCTTCCATCAGCTCAAGCAGCAGGCGGAAGGCCAGTTGCTCGGGTCCGGCGCTGGCATCGATACGACCCATATGGTCGATGACCATGGGCAGTTCGAGTTCCTTGAGGAAGGGCGCCAACTCTTCCAGCCGATGCGCATCGAAATGCACCACAATGTGCCAACCAAACGGAGCGATACGCTTCACCATGGCCCGCACCATATCCTTGTCGGCGGCCTCGCCAAGGTGGGTGACGAAGTTGAAGCGGACGCCGCGGACGCCCGCATCATGCAGGCGCCCCAGTTCCTGATCGGAAACCGTCGCATCAACCATGGCGATTCCACGATAATTGCCCTTGCCCGCCATCAGCGCGTCGACCATGGCCGCATTATCGCTGCCGTGGCAGCTGGCCTGCACGATAACGGAACGATCAATGCCCAGATGGCGATGCAGGGCAAAGAGTTTTTCCTTTGGCGCATCCTCGGGCTGATAGGTGCTGGTCGGGGCGAAGGGAAACACAGCCGCAGGACCAAAGACGTGACAATGGGCATCGCAGGCGCCCTTGGGCAGCACGAGATCGGGCTTTTTGGGATTGGGGTGGAAAGGCAGGTTCATGGAGTCAGATGCTCGTCGGTTCGTGTGATAGCGGCCGGGCCGCAGCAGGCGTTGCCACGCTCAAGCGCAGCGTCGTGAGGATCAGCAGTACTATGCCGACGGCTCGCGCGGACAAGGTAGCAAGGTCAACGGCATCAACGGCAGTTGGCCAGACGGTCAGCAAGGCTCCCAGGACCAAGATGCCGCGTTCCGGCCAGCTGAGAGGCCGCACGAGCCAGCCCGAGAACGCCAGAGTCAGGCCCATCGTACTGAGGGTCGCCAGCACGATGGCCAAGCCAATCTGCACGCCACTGCCGACCATCAGAATGCCCGGCATGGTGAAAAACAGAAACGGGATCAGCAGCTTCACAAAGCCCAGCCGGATCGATTCCACTGCGGTCGCATTGGCATCGGCGCCTGAAATGCCGGCTGCAGCATATGCCGCCAGCGCCACCGGTGGGGTGATGGCCGATACCAGTCCATAGTAGAAAATGAACATATGGGCCGAGATTGCGGGCATGCCCAACCGCGTCAAGGCCGGGGCCACCAGGACAGCCAGGAGCAGATAGGCGGCCGAGGTTGGCAAGCCCATGCCCAGCACAAAGGAGGCCAGCGCCGTCAGGAGCAGGATGGCCCAGATATTGCCGGCGCCAACTTCGACGATCAGGCTGGACAGCATGAGCCCGACGCCGGTGAGATTGAGCACACCAATGACCACGCCGGCTGCTGCGACTGCTGCAATGATGGGCATGGTGGAGACCAGCGTGTCCCGGCAGACCTGGACCAGGTCGATCACGCTCGCCCTTGTCTGCTTGTGCCAAGGACTGATGGCCAGCGCCAGCACGATGCAATAGACCGCCGCGCGAGTTGGTGTCGTGCCTGCGAACAACAGCGCAATCATGCCCACCAGCGGCAGCAGCAGATAGCCCCGGGTCTTCAGCGCTTCCAGCAAGAACGCGACGCCGCCGGCGGTGTCGCGTTCCAGATTGAGTTTGCCGGCTTCAAGGCGGATGGCGATCATCAATGCCAGCACGTAGAGCAGGCCCGGAACCAGCGCCGCCAAGGCGATCTGAGAATAGGGTACGCCGACGATTTCGGCCATCAGGAAGGCCGCAGCGCCCATGATCGGGGGCAGGATCTGCCCCGCCGACGAGGCGGCAGCCTCGATGGCGCCCGCCGTTACCGGGGAGTAGCCGACCCGCTTCATCAGCGGAATCGTGAAGGTTCCCGTCGTCACCACATTGGCGACAGCGCTACCATTGATAGTACCGAACAAGGTGCTGGACAGGGCCGCAGAAAGCCCTGGTCCGCCCTGGACACGGCCCGTCAGGCCACGGGCGATATCGACGAAAATCTCGCCAGTGCCGATCTTCATCAGCAGCGTACCCAACAGGGTGAACAGGAAGATATACTCGACCGCAACGCCCATCGGCACACCGTAAAAGCCTTCGGTGGAGAGGAACAGCGTCGAGGAGAGGCGCGCCAGATCGTAGCCGCCATGGCCATATTTGCCCGGAATGAGATAACCGAACAGCGCATAGCCGATGGCGAGTGTGGACAGCACAAGCAGCGCCCAACCCAGGGTTTTGCGCACCAGCACGAAGGTCACCGCGCACAGCGCGAGAAACATGATTTCGTCCATCCAGGTGGAGAGCGCGCCACGCTGGATGATGTCGAGATAGGAGTACCAAAGATAGGGGCCCGGTACGAGGGCGATGGCAGCCAGAATATAGCAGAGCACCCGCGATATCCGCGAGCGGGCTGACAGGCCGACGACCATCAGGCCCGCGGCAGCAACCAGCGAATAGAACATGGAGCGCAACAGCAGAGCGGTGATACCGCCAAAAAAAGCGCCATAGATCACGAGCGCCGTGATCGCAACAGCCAGCAGGGCATAGAGGAGCGATACGATGATCGCTCCTCGGCCCTTACCATGCCCGCCGCGCAAGAGGAGTTTGTCGAGAGCTTCAGACATTATGGCCATTGCTGGTCCGACCTACCGGCCGGCCTCGTCAAAATAGCGCTGCGCGCCGGGGTGGAGCTGGATCGGCGTGTTGGTCGCCGTGGCGAGAGCGATATCGGCCGCCTGAGGATGGATAGCGCCCAATTCATCGAGGTTGTCGAAAATGGCCTTGGTGATCTGGTAGATCGTTTCCTCATCGGCGTCAGCGACGGTGAAGATCGTGGCCGGATCGTTGATGGCCAGTACGGCCTCATCCTGGCCAGCATAGGTGCCGGCGGGGATTTCGTAGTACTGATAGAATGGGTAGTCCACGATCATCGGTGCAGCAGCGTCGGCGTCGATGGGGATCAGGTGCATCTCGCGCTGCGCACCCAGATCGATAAGGGCGGCGGTCGGCGCACCGGCCAGCACGACGGTGGCGTCGAGCGTGCCATTCATCAGCGCCGTGGTGCCTTCATTGTAGGAAATGAACTGGACATTGGCCGGATCGAAAACACCGTGGGCTTCCAGCAGACGCTGGCCAAGAACGGCAGAGTTTGAACCCGGTGGTCCCAGATTGATGCGTTTGCCGGCGAGATCAACCATGGTCTGGATGCCGGTATCGGCCGTGGTGGCGATCTGCAGCACTGCTGGATAGAGATAGGCCATGGCCGCGACGGGCAAGGCTTCTTCAAACGGGCCCTGGCCTACGCTGGCTTCGTACAGGGTAGAGGACGAGGAGAAGCCCATCGTCATCTGACCTGCCGCAGCGCGGCGGATGTTTTCCACCGAGGCGCCCGTGACTTCTGCGCGGGCAAAAGCATCAGGCATGTTCTGGTTGAGCATCTCGGCCATGCCGGCGCCGATGATGTAAAACAGGCCACCAGTGCCACCAGTGCCGATGGAAATGCGCTCCTGGGCAAGTGCCGGCGTTCCCGCCAACCCTAGCGCCAGACCAGCGCAGATGATCAGTTTCGAAAGTTTCACAGTCTTCTCCCTTGAGTAAAAAACAATGGCGTCATGCCATTTCAGTAGGCCGCAACACGGGTTCGGCAGAAAGCGCGCGGAAGCTGGCAAAGCTGGCTTCCACAATCTGCTCGACAGCGAGTTCGCGGTCGGCTCCATCGACCGCGCCACCCGACAGACGGGTGACGCGCTCGGGATTGACGAGGGCGTAGTAGAGGGCACCAAGCAGGAAGTGGCTGCGCCAGACCAGATCGGCCTTGGACGCGCCCGGCAGGCAGTCGCCGATCGCCTCGAGAAAGGCATGGCTGGTGCTGTCGAAGGCCCCGGCGATGATCTCGCGGGCATCGCTATTGCCCTCGGCCGACAGAACGGCGCGCATGCGGGTGAATTCGGCACCGCCACCGTCATGATCTGACGATGAGGAGAATGCCGGCATCACATAGGCGCGCAGAACCGCGTTCAGACGATCATCAGCATCGTGCACGCGTCTCGCCTCGCCCAGCAGTTCCAGGCGACGGCTATTCATGGGCACGGTATGGCGCTGGTAGATTTCGCGCAGCAAAGCTGCCTTTGAGCCGAAATGGTAGGTGAGGCTGCCGACATTTGCGCCTGCCGCCTTGGCGATCTCACGCAGCGATACGGCACTGTAGCCGTTCGAGGAGAACAGCTTGATCGCCGACGCCAGAAGCGCTTCGCGCACACTTGCCTTGGACATGTCCTCCCCCCGTTTTGTACGAGTGTTCATATTTCTTGTACGTTCGTACAAATAGAGAGTCAACTGCTGCCCAGCGCCAGCCAATGGTCATTGTCGGCCAGACGGCTTTCCATTCCGGCGTGCGTCATTGCGAGCGATTCCGACCCGTCCTTGCTCAGTGGGGTGGCGCAGCTGATTGATCTGCAGGAAGCGCCCGCGACGAGTCGTGGGCCGTCACTGACGCGGCGGCGCCGCTCACAAAAGCGCAGCTCGAGTGTACCCACCCCGTTCGAATCCGAACTGGCTTGGCTTCATGAAGGCAGCCGGCATGAGGACCGCGGGAGGAGGGCCTCACAAATCGCCCGACTGCAGAACGCTAATTGTGTGCTGTATCGAGCGATCTACTGCTTTTTGCGCATTGCTTCGTTCAGCCGATCGCCCAGCGCGCCGATGCTGCTGGGCGCCTCTTGTTGTGGGCGCTGATTGGCCCGCAGGGGCTGATCGCGGGGCCGGTCGCGCGGGGCTGTATTGTCAACTTCCCGGCGCATGGTGAGGCCGATGCGCTGGCGTGGGACGTCGACCTCGACAACCCTGACCCTGACCACGTCGCCCGCCTTGACGACCTCGTGGGGGTCCTTGACGAATTTGTCGGCCAGTTGGGACACGTGCACCAGCCCATCCTGGTGGACGCCGATATCGACGAAGGCGCCAAAGGCGGCAACATTGGTGACGGTGCCTTCCAGCATCATACCGGGTTTGAGGTGTTTGATGTCGTCCACACCTTCGGCAAAGGTCGCAGTCTTGAAGGCAGGGCGCGGGTCGCGGCCGGGCTTTTCCAGTTCGGCAAAGATGTCTCGCACCGTAGGCAGACCGAAGCGGTCATCGACAAAGCCCTTTGGATCAAGACCGGCCAGGGCCGATTTGTCGGCCATCAGGCTGCGCAGGTCGCGGCCGCAGGCGGCAACAATCTTGCGCGCCACGCCATAGGCTTCCGGATGCACCGAAGACGCGTCGAGCGGCTCGGCGCCATCGGTGATGCGCAGAAAGCCGGCGCTCTGCTCAAAGGTGCGCTGCCCCAGGCGCGGC